>NZ_PNDU01000569.1:0-474 GCF_005886635.1 Pseudoalteromonas sp. S558
CGGAGTCTGAATATGTGCAGGGCAAAACACGCCGTGAATTACTGGGTTTATCAAATTCATTTAAAGGCGGTGAAATTGCTTTTTTAAAACGAAAAGGTGAAGTTGATCGGTTTTCAGGTAATTTAAAATCACTTAAAGGTCAAAAAATAGGGGTTGTACGCGGTTATCAAAATACCCCCGAGTTTGATGCCATGATGGACAATAATGAATTTCAAATTATTAGCGCAGTTGATGATTTACAGCTGGTACAATTACTGGCAGCGAAACGTGTTGACTTAATTATAGGTGATCCGACTGTGCTCAAGTTCTCTGTAGAATACTCCTCGTTAACCTCCTCTGAAAAAAAATTCTTATTAAGCTCGCTAGCGCAAGAAACCATACCGTTGCAATATAACCCACTTTATTTTGCAATCAGTAAATTGACTCCCGATTGGCTGCTGATTTTAGATAATATTAATAAAAGTTTGTATCAGT
>NZ_PNDU01000570.1:0-393 GCF_005886635.1 Pseudoalteromonas sp. S558
GGCCGATGCGTTGTTCAAGCTCCGTGGAAGGGCGCTTGAAAGACACAACCGGCGTGTAGACGAAGCCTCCATAGTGGTTGAATGGTTCGACCGAGACCATCCCAGCCTCAACTAATTCATCCAGTGCGTCTTGCGTACGCTTCGACGGGCGGCTTTCGTTCATCTTGAAGGTGACTTGGCCCTTTTCAGGCTGCATCAAGCCAAAAAGGAAACCTCCCAAAAACATCGCGTCGGAGCTGATCAGCTTAGCCATGGCGCGCATTCTCCTTAGTCGGGTCTGGATGCGTGCAGGAGCCGTCACAGACGCCCTGCGCGGCGACAGTGTCGGTGCTCACGCCACGCGCGCGCCGTGAAGCGGGGCGACGATAGGTCCCCCTTTCGGACGGCGGATTG
>NZ_PNDU01000571.1:0-693 GCF_005886635.1 Pseudoalteromonas sp. S558
TATAATACCAACCTGCATAAATCTTTGATCAATTTAACGAATTAAATTGCACTATAACGTCGTTAAAAATTTTTTATTTAGAACAACTAGATACAAAAATTTTTGCCTAGTTCTAGCGTAATTTTTTAACGTTAAATAGACCCCATATATAAGCAGGTTGGAATTAAAATCCATACATAATTGGAACGTTCTTTTTTAGTTTGTGTGTAATTCGCTGATAAACATGTAAAATCGTTTTCAACTTGTTAATGGAGTGAAAACAACGTGAGTGAACTAAATACAAATCAACCATTCGCGGTCAATGAACAGCCAAATAAAAATTACCTGTTTCCACTGACTGCGATGACAACCCTTTTTTTTTTATGGGGGTTTATAACTGTTTTAAACGATGTACTAATACCACGCCTAAAGGGGGTATTTGACCTAAGCTACTTTGAAGCAATGTTAATTCAATTCTGCTTTTTTGGGGCTTACTTTATTGTCTCTATTCCGGCAGGGATGTTAGTTAAACAACTAGGTTACAAAAAAGGTATTTTAACAGGGCTCGTCGTTGCGTCTATAGGGTGTTTATTATTTTACCCTGCTGTAGTGGTGCATGAATATTGGATCTTTTTAAGCGCTTTATTTGTTCTCGCTTCTGGTATTACTGTCTTGCAAGTTTCAGCTAACCCTTATGTAGCTGCCTTAGGTCCT
>NZ_PNDU01000572.1:0-220 GCF_005886635.1 Pseudoalteromonas sp. S558
AATTAAATTGCACTCTAACGTCGTTAAATATTTTTTTTCTAGAAAAAGTACCTAAAAACATCTTTGCCTATTTCCAGCGTAATTTTCTTAACGTGAAATACACCCCATATATATGCAGATTGGTATAATTAGGTTTTTTCGCAAAAATAAATAATATTTGAAAAACCAGACCTCCCCAAATAATGGAGCGTTTTTTATATAATACCATACCAAATTAACT
>NZ_PNDU01000573.1:0-603 GCF_005886635.1 Pseudoalteromonas sp. S558
GATAAATTGAAATTACAGTTTGAGAGTATGTTAGCGCTGGCATGTGCAATGATTTGGCTACCAATGTGAAAGATCAACAGCCCCTAAATAATTCGTTTAATTACTATTTTTAGTCTGTTGGGTGATTTATCATAAAGAATCTTCAAGCAAATTAACATAGACTTCTATAATGAAAAATTACCAATTAGAACATACTTGCTGGTTCTGCTCAGAAAAAGACGGATTATTGGTTTTCGATGGGGAATTTGATACTTACGTTCACTTAAAGTGTATTCGCGAGGCTTTACAAAATGAACCAGATCACCTAGAGGCTAGATTAATGAAATATTTGATTGAGGATGAATCTGCAACATCAATCGGTACAAGTCATAAGCCTCGACACGATTTACTACCATTTTAGTAAAGTTTTTAGTTTATATTACATCCAACTTAAATCATTCGCTTGTAAGGCGGTGAGTATATAAACTCGTTAGTCATAAATAATAATATGAAGTGTAGTGGTACAGTGATTTTGGCCACCCATTAAGAAAGAAATGTTATGCTAATAAGCATACAAATTTGGGTGAAAAAATGACGAAATTAAAACGCGCAACATATTCAGCT
>NZ_PNDU01000574.1:0-319 GCF_005886635.1 Pseudoalteromonas sp. S558
TCATTTATTTTGGTTTTTAGTTTTTTACCCTTATTGACAAAAATTCGAAAAAATCGCAGTGTCTCAGGTTTGTCACTATTAATGATGACATTTGGCTTGGCGCAAAGCCTTTACTTTATAACTTATAATATTTACTTTGAGCGTTTTTATATTGCTCTACCATTTATTGTAACAGGTGCGCTAAGCGGGCTTATTTTGTACTTTTTTGCGCGTTTTAACGCAGCTAAGCGAGAACGTACTCAGCTTGTGGTTATGATTGCTTTTTCGTTGCTGCCTTTTTCTCTACTGCTAAATTCAACCCTTGATACTGCAATGGTAT
>NZ_PNDU01000058.1:0-7682 GCF_005886635.1 Pseudoalteromonas sp. S558
AAAAACTCTCGCAAATGTAGAAATCTTTTTACGCCTACAGCTTTTACTCAAAAATATGAGTACAAGTTGTAGGCGTTAAGCTTGCTGACGCGCGCACGCAGTGCGAAAAAGAGGGTTCACAAATAATAAACCCATTGCTTAAATATTACTATTTACAGAGCACTTAAAGCTGAAACTGCTGCTTTAAAATATCACCAGTAAAGCTCGTTTTTAAATAAAACCCGCGGGGGAGGGTTTTAATTATTTGACCATTTGGGCCAATGGCATCGGTTACTATTTTACTATGGGCGGCTTTTGGACGAATTTGCATTGCATCACCTAAATGACCTGATATTTCATCAACTCTACCCAGTGCAATAAGCTCCATTTGCTCTTCCCAGTCACGCTGTAATAAAGCGTCTTGTTCTGGTGTGGGTTGCCATAAAAAGCCACTGCCAATTGTTCTATCAAATGGTGCTATATCGCGCTCACTTAAAATGGGTAACCACAAAACATGGTTTAGCTTTTTTCGCACACTGCTGGCATGCCATGTCATTCCTGTAACATTCACTAATGGTGTGACCGATACAAATGTCGTTTCTAGCGGTTTTCCTTTGTAGGAAATTGGCAGTGTTTTTAGCTCAATACCTAAATCTTCAAAATCAGGGAGGGGTTTAGAGCCTGCCGTCGCGCCTAAAACATATTCTATTAGTTGACCCGTCCAGCCTTTTTCTCGTAATAAATCATCCGGTGTTTTGAAATTATACTCATTCGCTAACTGGCCAAGCGTAAGCCCTGCAATGTTATTAACCCGCTTTATTAGATCATTAATTGAATGTGGTTTTGTTGGTCGCATATTACTAATTTAGGTTGAATAAATACCATTGCCATGATAGCAAATCAGCTAAGCCGTGGATATCTTTGCGTTTGTGTGTTTTTTGTACATGATGTCAGTGGTGCAATTTTGCACACGATAAAAAGTGCTCTAATTAACTTAAGTGACTGAACTGCTTTGTAATTTTGTGTTTTGCTATTCATCTGTAATTAAGTCTGAATAGAGTTATAGGGATAAATACAGATGTATGAACAAGTTTATCCACAGAATCTGTGGAGAAAGTCGTTTTTTAGATCCTATATTGTGGATTTGTTTGCAAAATGAGCGTGTTTTACAAAAGTTATGCACAAGCTGTGGGTAAGCAGAGTAAAACTCGTAATAGTATTTGCCGTATTGCGGGTTATGTGGAACAATCATAAAAAATCGACTTACAAATGAGGCACTAAGGTGATTGATGCCGAAGGTTTTCGTGCCAATGTCGGAATTGTAATTTGCAATAATCAGGGACAGGTCTTTTGGGCTAGACGTTATGGACAGCATTCTTGGCAATTTCCCCAAGGTGGTGTGGATGACGGCGAAACGCCAGAACAAACCATGTACCGTGAATTACACGAAGAAGTAGGGTTGCGACCAGAAGATGTAGAAATAGTCGCAAGCTCAAAACATTGGTTACGCTATAAATTACCCAAACGATTAATCCGCCGAGACTCAAGTCCGGTGTGTATTGGGCAAAAACAAAAATGGTTTTTATTAAAATTACGTTGTGAAGACGAAGATGTAAATTTACTTAAAACTCATCATCCCGAGTTTGATGATTGGCGCTGGGTCAGTTATTGGTACCCTGTAAGGCAGGTTGTATCGTTTAAGCGGGATGTTTATCGACGCGTAATGAAAGAGTTTGCTCCTTTTGCGATGCCTTTTAATAAGCGAGAACAACATAAAGATCATTGGCGAAATAAAAGGTAGTTAACTAACAATAGAGGAGCAGAATATGCTGGCTACACTCAGAGCTATTGTTGAGTCTGTTTCGCGACAAGCGAATTTAGACAGCGCTTTAGTGTGCTTTGTGCAAATGGTGAAAGATGCCATGAAAACCCAGTGCTGCTCTATTTATTTTGCTGATTACAGCCAAGATAACTTTATACTTATGGCTACCGAAGGGTTAAATCCTGATGCGGTAGGTAAGTTTAGAATAGGTTTTACAGAAGGTTTAGTGGGTCTTGTTGCGCAGCGTGAAGAGCCAATTAATGTCGCATTCGCTAAATCCCATCCACGATTTAAGCTCTCCCCAGAAGTCAACGAAGAAGGTTATAATGCTTTTTTATCTGTGCCAGTAGTGCATCAAAAAAAAGTATTAGGCGTTATTGTGGTTCAACAAAAAGTAGCCCGTGTATTTAGCCAAGACGAAGAATCGTTTTTAATTACACTTTCAGCGCAACTTGCTTCCCAGTTAGCTCACGCAGAAATAAAAGAAGTACTACGTCAAGAAGAGTCATCTCATCAAACATCCGTTTTAAAAGGCGTATCAAGCGCACCAGGCATAGGAATTGGACAAGCATTTGTACTACTTCCTAAGCTTGATTTTAAATCGATTGAACTGCAAAAAAATAGCGATGTAGTAGAGCAACAGCGTTTATTTACGCAAGCTGTGGCTGCTACACGCAAAGAGTTTAATACCCTATCGATGACCTTAAGTGATTCTATTCCACAAGAAGCACTCGCGGTATTTGATGTATACCAACAACTGCTTGATGCTAAAAGTTTAGGCCATAACGTAGAAATACAATTACAACAAGGCTGGTGTGCTAAGAGCGCATTAAAAATTGTAATAGAGCGTTTAATATCACAATTTAACGCCATGCAAGACCCGTATATAAAAGAACGTGCTGTTGATGTTAAAGATATTGGTTTACGAGTGCTACATCATCTTGTAAACACAGAGCGTGCAGTAAAAGATTACCCATCAAATACAATACTTATCGCCGGTACAGTAACGCCTGCAATGCTGGCTGAAGTGCCTAAAGGATGTTTATCGGGGGTTGTCAGTGTTAGTGGCTCGGTCAATAGCCATGCGTCTATTTTAACGCGTGCAATGGGGATCCCTGCCATTTGGGGAATAGAAGATTTACCCTTGTTGCAGTTTAATGGCAAAACAATGATTTTAGATGCGTTTGCTGGGCGTTTATATATATCGCCTTCGCAAATGCTGGTTGATGAATATACTCGGTTGCAATATCAAGACAGCTTGCTTAATAATCGTTTTTTTAAAGAACAATACTCAGAAGCGGTAACACTTGATGGTAAGCATATTAGTTTACGCTTAAACGCGGGGCTTGAGCTTAATACAGAACAAAACAGCGTTGATGTTTGTGATGGAGTAGGGCTTTATCGTACTGAAGCATGGTTTATGCAAAAGGGGCAGTTTCCTTCGCAACTAGAGCAAGAAAACTGGTATCGAGAAGTCCTAACAAGCTATTACCCAAAACCAGTCGTTATGCGCACGTTAGACATAGGCGGCGATAAAGTACTCGATTACTTTAATTTTACCGAAGAAAACCCGTTTTTAGGTTGGCGCGGTATTCGTATAAGTCTAGATCATCCCGAGCTATTTTTAGATCAACTCAAGGCCATGCTTAAAGCCAATATGGGGTTGGGTAACTTAAAAATTATGCTCCCGATGATCAGTGGCACTGAAGAGGTTGATGAATCACTCGCTTTATTCGAGCAAGCCTATTTTGAACTTAGTGAAAAATACCCAACGCAGGTGATAGAAAAACCCGCTGTGGGTATTATGCTTGAGGTGCCATCGAGCTTATTTATGATCCCTGAATGGTCTAAAAAAGTCGATTTTTGCTCTGTTGGCAGTAACGATTTAACACAATATTTATTAGCGGTTGATAGATCAAATGCACGGGTTGCACAGTTATTTAACCCATATCACCCAGCAGTGCTCAGAGCGTTAAACCAAATAGCGTCTGATTGCGAATATCATCAGATGCCATTTAGCTTATGCGGAGAGCTAGGTGGTGATCCCGAAGGGGCTATTTTACTTATTGCTATGGGATATAGGCGTTTAAGTATGAATTTATCGTCACTCAATAAAGTTAGGTGGGTGGTCAGGCGTTTGAATGCAAGTGACATGAAAACATTACTGGCAGCATGCTTAGCTCAGTCGAGTGCGAAACAGGTACTGCGTTTAACGCGCAACTTTATGATCGAGCACGGGCTTGGTGATTTGTTTTACACTCCCAAATAATAACGTATGGTCAAATAACTTTAATACACGGATGCTATTGTTTATATAATCCTTTAATATACACATCTCCAAAGGGTATTTGAGATCACTATGTATGACTTAGGGTTGTTGGTCGCAAGCTGCGCACTACTAGGCTGTATTGTCGGTTTTTTAGCAGGTTTATTAGGCATTGGTGGCGGTTTAATTATTGTGCCTGTACTTAGCGCTATGCTGCTCTCATTTGATGTAACGTCAGCGGATCATGTACTTGTGATTGCTATTGCAACATCGCTTGCCTCTATTTTATTTACCTCAACTTCTTCAGCGCTGGCTCATCATAAAAATGATAATGTGCCTTGGAATATTGCCCCGTGGGTTATGTCGGGAGTCGGTCTCGGTGCGCTTATTAGTGGTTTTGCGGCAAGTTTTATTCCAGAGCAAATATTACGTATAGTGTTTGCTGTAAGTGTCGTTTTTATTGCAACAAGAATGGTGCTCTCGACACGCAATAAGCCGGTGTCAGAAAAACCACTACCAGCAGGTCCTATTTTAGGCGCGTTTTCGGCAATCATGGGGGGCTTATCAGGATTAATCGGTATTGGCGGTGGGGCACTTATCGTTCCTATGCTTAATTACTTTTCGGTTGATATTAAAAAAGCAATTGGTTGTGCCGCTGCATGTGGAATTGTTATCGCATTTTTTGGCTCTATTGGTTACATAAGTGCTGGCTGGCAGGTTACAGATTTAGAACATGGTTTTGCTGGGTTTGTGTATCTCCCAGCATTATTTGGGATTGTAATTACATCGTGGTTTGTTGCGCCTATAGGGGCTAAAGCAACACATTACTTACCTGTAAATACAATAAAGAAAATTTTCGCGGTGCTGCTAGTGGTTATCGCAATTAGAATGATTTTTAGCTAAAGGTTTATTTTTATGGCACTTGAGTTTCCTCAAATTGACCCAATTATTTTTTCAGTTGGACCGCTAAGCGTGCGCTGGTACGGATTAATGTATTTAATAGGTTTTGCGTTTGCAATGTGGTTTGCTAACCGCCAAGCATCAAAACCAAACTCTGGTTGGACTAAAGATCAAGTCAGCGATTTACTCTTTTATGGCATGTTAGGTGTAATACTTGGCGGGCGTATTGGTTATGTGCTGTTTTATCAATTTAGTTATTTTATAGAAAATCCACTGTATCTATTTAGAATAGATCAGGGAGGAATGTCGTTTCATGGCGGAACGTTGGGCGTGATCACTGCGGTTGCTATTTTTTCGTGGACGCGTAAAAAATCACTTCTTCAAGTCGGCGATTTTGTTGCACCATTGGTCCCAGTCGGGCTGTTAGCTGGGCGAATTGGTAACTTTATTAACGGTGAACTGTGGGGGCGAGTTTCAGATGTGCCATGGGCAATGGTATTTCCAACCGGCGGTCCTCTTGCGCGTCACCCATCGCAGCTATACGAAGCGTTTTTTGAAGGCTTAGTATTGTTTTTAATAATGCTGTGGTTTATTAAAAAGCCTCGCCCAGCAGGTAGTGTCGCAGGTGTGTTTTTACTAGGTTATGGCGTGTTTAGATTTTGTATTGAATATTTCCGTCAGCCGGATGCGCAGTTAGGATTATTTGCCGACTTTATTTCAATGGGGCAAATACTTTCACTTCCTATGATAATAGGTGGTTTAGGCTTATTAATTTGGTCATATAAACAACCACAACGAGTAACGGCAGCTAAGGCATAACAAGAAAAACATGAAACAATATTTAAAATTATGTCAGCGCATCGTTGACGAAGGACAGTGGGTAGAAAACAAACGTACGGGCACACGTTGTTTAACCGTTATTAATGCTGATTTAGAATACGATGTTGCTAATAATCAATTTCCGATGATTACCACGCGTAAAAGCTACTATAAAGCGGCGATTGCTGAGTTACTAGGCTATCTACGTGGTTACGACAGTGCCGAGCAATTTCGTAATATTGGTTGTAAAACATGGGATGCTAACGCAAACGATAACAAAGCATGGCTCAATAACTCTCACCGTAAAGGCGAGGATGACATGGGTAGGGTGTATGGCGTACAAGGTCGTGCTTGGCAACGACCAGATGGTTCAACGCTTGACCAGCTTGCTAAAGTGATTAACAACTTAAAAAATGGTATCGATGATCGCGGTGAAATAATTTCGTTTTATAACCCCGGTGAATTTGAGCTGGGTTGTTTGCGCCCGTGTATGCACACGCATACGTTTTCATTACTTGGTGATACGTTATATTTAACGTCGTATCAGCGCAGTTGTGATGTGCCACTTGGCCTAAATTTCAATCAAATTCAGTGTTTTGTATTATTAGCGCTAGTGGCTCAAATTACTGGTCATAAAGCGGGTAAGGCTTACCACAAAATTGCTAATGCACACATATACGAAAACCAACTTGAGTTAATGCGCGATGTACAGCTAACACGAGAACCGTTTGCATCACCTCAGTTAAAAATAAATCCAAAAATTAAATCATTAGAAGATATCGAAACGTGGGTAACACGAGACGACTTTGAAGTAGTTGGTTATCAATGCCACGAAGCAATTCAATACCCATTTTCAGTATAATAAAAGATTAAGGAAAACATAATGAAAGCAGTGATCCCAGTAGCGGGCCTTGGTACTCGCATGTTACCAGCCACAAAAGCAATTCCTAAAGAAATGCTTCCGGTAGTAGATCGTCCTTTAATTCAGTACGTAGTAAACGAAGCCGTGAGCGCTGGTATTAAAGAAATAGTATTAGTAACGCATTCAAGTAAAAACTCAATAGAAAATCACTTCGATACCAGCTTTGAATTAGAGGCGACTTTAGAGAAACGTGTTAAGCGGCAACTACTTGCCGAGGTGCAAGCTATTTGCCCTAAAGACGTAACAATAATACACGTACGCCAAGGTGAAGCCAAAGGTCTTGGGCATGCAATTAGCTGCGCCGCGCCTATTATTGGTGACGAACCGTTTGTGGTCATATTACCTGATGTAATTATTGATGATGTAGAAAGTAATCTTAAAAAAGACAACCTTGCTGAAATGATTACGCGCTTTAAAGAAACTCAGCATAGCCAAATTATGGTAGAGCCTGTGCCAATGGCGCAAGTAAATCAGTTTGGTGTGGTTGATTTAGGAGATGTTGATTTACAGCAAGGTGAAAGCTCACCTATTTTGAATATGGTAGAAAAGCCACCGGTTGACGAAGCACCATCAAACTTAGCTGTTGTAGGGCGTTATGTATTAAGTAAAAATATTTGGCCGTTACTGGCAAAAACTCCGCAAGGTGCGGGCGATGAAATTCAGCTAACAGATGCTATTGCAATGTTAATGGAACACGAAAAAGTAGACGCATACGCAATTAAAGGCCGTAGCCATGATTGCGGAAGCAAAATTGGCTATTTAAAGGCAACTATTGAGTTTGCCCTTCGTCGTGATGAATTTGCTGGCGAGTTGAAAACATTTATTAAAACATTGGTAAAATAATGTCTTAATTTAAAAAGCGCCAAACATGGCGCTTTTTTTATTATTAGCACATAACATTAAACATCTTATACCAACATGCTTATATATGGGGTCTGTTTAACGTTAAGAAAATTACGCTAGAACTAGGCAAA
>NZ_PNDU01000575.1:0-448 GCF_005886635.1 Pseudoalteromonas sp. S558
ACTTTAATTTCTTTAACTGTACCGGCAAATGGAGCTGGTACTTCCATTGCAGCTTTGTCGCCTTCAACGTTTAAGATTGATTGATCTTCTTCAACCGTATCGCCAACTGCAACCATAATTTCAGTTACTTCAACTTCATCGCCACCAATATCAGGTACATTCACTTCTTTAGTACTTGGTGCTGCGTTTGCTGTTGAGCTAGCTGCTGGCGCTTCTACAGGAGCTGACTCTTTAGCCAGTGCTGCAGATTCACTTCCTGCTACTTCAAAAACAAACACAAGTGAGCCTGTTTTTACTTTGTCGCCAGCGACGACTTTAATTTCTTTAACTGTTCCAGCAAACGGCGCTGGTACTTCCATTGCGGCTTTGTCGCCTTCAACGTTTAAGATAGATTGCTCTTCTTCAACGGTGTCGCCAACAGCAACCATGATTTCAGTTACTTCAACTT
>NZ_PNDU01000576.1:0-394 GCF_005886635.1 Pseudoalteromonas sp. S558
CCGCTCCTATGCCGAATTATCCCAACAGTTTCCTCGCATGCTAATACTTTGTGTGATTTTATAGCGCCATAAACGTTGGCGATATTTTAATCTTGTATAATGACTACCTTGGTCAGAGTGAAACATCAGTCCTGTCGGTTTTCCTCTGCTTTCATACGCGAGTTCAAGCGCTTTTAGCGTTAAATTAGTATCTGGTGACAACGACATTGCCCAGCCAACCACTTTGCGTGCAAATAAATCAATAACGACGGCTAAATAAGCCCAGCGATTGCCCGTCCAAATATACGTCACATCACCGCACCACACGGTATCAGGCTCAACAACATCAAACTGTCTATCAAGCAGGTTTGGGATTTCAAGGTGTTCATTACCACCACGTTTAAATGAAAGTAGT
>NZ_PNDU01000577.1:0-293 GCF_005886635.1 Pseudoalteromonas sp. S558
TGATACAAACCATATAAATACACGCCAGCAACGCTCATGTCGTTGTTTAATTTACTTTGCAAGGCATTACGCCAGGCTTGCATGAAGGCGGCTAAAAAAGTGAAAAATATCCAGGTCATGGTCGTCATCGTTAAAATGTAAGGCAGTAAAGTTAACAAGCTTTGTGAAGTAAAGCGATGCATTAACTATGATGTTGAATGTTCATCCTCTGCGAGATTATGTCTCACGGGTTTAGGGGCGAATTTAGGTATAATTAGAATGATGTTATTGCTAGACGCCTGCGTTTGTTATCA
>NZ_PNDU01000578.1:0-260 GCF_005886635.1 Pseudoalteromonas sp. S558
TCGTTTATTCTGAAATTTTTTAATTCAGCCTCATAACCAAAGTAGAGAAATTAGCAACTAGTGCCTTTTAACATTCGAGATGGTTGGTTTTTAATGATTAAAATTTAAACTTGTTTGATCATAATGCGCGTACACTCGTTAAGATGGCTTTGGGCGTGTTTATCTTTGGTGGTTAAATTTGGCTGTAGTGTGTTTGGTTTTATGTAAGACTGTGCCTGTGATGTTTGGCATTAATACGTTATAACGCTTTATAAATGCCA
>NZ_PNDU01000579.1:0-701 GCF_005886635.1 Pseudoalteromonas sp. S558
GCCCTTTGAGCTCGATCTAGGGACGATTAACTCTTTGTTGCTCGGTTTTTACTTAGCCCACTAGGTTACAAACCTCGCGCCGCGATTAAATCGCCCCTAGATTGAACAAATTTCAATCCACAAAGGTCAACACGCCCTAGTAAAGTTTAGGTTACTTATTCTTGTTCAAAAACACGCCCAGATAAAAAATATGAATTTTCCGCAGTTAAAAATAAATGAAAATAATGCTATTCAACAAATAAATACGACGTTTCTAAAAGAGAGGGATATTTATTTAGGTATAAAACGTGACGATTTACTTCACCCACAAATAAGTGGCAATAAGTGGCGTAAGTTAAAATATAACTTAACCCGTATGCAAGAGCTAAAAAAAACAGAATTACTTACTTTTGGAGGTGCTTTTTCAAATCATCTTCATGCTTGTGCTGCTGCAGGAAAAGAATTTAATTTAGTCACCCATGTTATTGTTAGGGGTCCTGAACTCGATAACAATAACCCCACAATTCAATTTGCACAGCAATGCGGGATGAATTTACACGTAGTTAATAGACTTGAATATCGGCAACGTAATAACCCTGAGTATCTTAAAGAAATTCAAGCTCGCTTCCCAAATGCATACATCATTCCTGAAGGAGGAACAAATGAGTTTGCCATACAAGGTTGCATTGAGTTAGCGCAAAGCTTGCCTCAACATGACTATT
>NZ_PNDU01000580.1:0-405 GCF_005886635.1 Pseudoalteromonas sp. S558
GGCATATAGAAAGCCATTCAAGCAACTGAATGTTCATATTATACATCTACCAGCGTTTATACTCTCGTCTTAATACCCCTGTTAGATCAACAAGTACAAGGTACGATATATAGCTAAAACTGGAGCCCTTTTGGCATGATTTGACGTGGCATGCCTGCAAAGCGCAGTAGTTGTTTTGGTTGTTTGCCATCTTTTGCGTATGTTAAGCGTAGTTGAGCGCTGGTATGGTCAGATTCTTCTGGGGTGTTAGCCATTTTGGCTCTAATGGGATTTAAGTCTACATACGCCATGCAGGCCGCCAATGCGGCTTCATCTAATAATGCTTGGCAACGAAAACGTCACTCCCAAAACCGGCCAGGACCGTTCGATGCTTTATTTGCTCTGCGCGCAATGTCTTCAGTGTTT
>NZ_PNDU01000581.1:0-468 GCF_005886635.1 Pseudoalteromonas sp. S558
AGATGAAAGTAGCTGCTCGAGAGAGATTTATTATCCAGCGTTCAGGCTAAATCAGCCCTCGGTATTTTAGGCCGTTCAATCCTTGCAATCCACCGGTGTGTATTGCAATTATTTTACTGCCAGTCGGGAAGTAATCCTGCTCAATAAGCTGCCACAAGGCATGCATCATTTTTCCACTGTAAATTGGCTCTAAAGGTAAGTTGTGAGTGTTATTCATATATTGACAGAATTGCCAGAGTTCAGGGGTAAACTTACCATAACCTCCACCATGAAAATCAGTCATTAATTGCCAATTAGTTTGAGTCTTAGCTTTATTGCTTAGTTTACATATTTCACTTTTCAAGTATTCAGCCTGCTTAAGCACAGCTATACCAATAACTTGAGTTGTTAATTCACTGCCTTCAATGAGTCCTGCGAGTGTTCCGCCACTTCCCGTAGGGCAAACTAAATAGTCATGTTGAGGCAAGC
>NZ_PNDU01000582.1:0-394 GCF_005886635.1 Pseudoalteromonas sp. S558
GCCAATAATAAGTAAATTACGTGAACATCAATATCACTTTACAACCAGCAGCCTAACTAAGAAAGCTATTATTAAATATCAACACTTACTAATAAAAATAGGCACAGGCAAAGTACTTTCGACAAATGAAATTGAAAATGCGCTTACTGAGGCTAAATCAACTAAAGATAAGGATGTACAACAATGCATTGTTCCGCTTATCGAGGCCATTAAAGGCCTTACCAATGGCGATGATTGTTTATGGCAATCAAGCATAGATAAAGTCATTGCGTGGCACGCTGATGAGTGAAAATACGGAGACTTCAAAGAAGATGGAAATGCAGGCATGTCAGTAAATGCGCTTAGCAAGGCTAAATTGGGTAATGATATGGGTGGCTGGCATTGTAAACCTGAT
>NZ_PNDU01000583.1:0-323 GCF_005886635.1 Pseudoalteromonas sp. S558
ATTTTCATCACTGATAAACTTAAGGCCGTGTTCAAATAAGCGAATACGAGGTTGTTGGCGGTTTTGGTTATACGCAACAGATGAAAGCAACCCTGGCATTAAACTTACACGCATCGCTGACATTTCAATTGAAATTGGGTGCGGCAATACCAATGCATTACACTCAGGGTGTAAAATAGCTTGCGCTTTAGGGTCAACAAAACTGTAAGTAATGGCTTCTTCATAGCCACGTGTTACTAAGGCATTACGAAAACGGCTCAGGGCAACAGTTGACTCATCATGCGTGGTCATTTTCAGTTTTGCAGTTGGTGCAACATTAGGAA
>NZ_PNDU01000584.1:0-330 GCF_005886635.1 Pseudoalteromonas sp. S558
CCAGATATAATTTAATTAGACAAAAACAAAAAATAGCGACTCACTATGCCAAGACTAATGTAAACAGATGAACGTTGCGAAATCCTGTACAAAGCAATGTTAAGTTCAGGGAGAATTTATGATAAGCTTGCACATCGAATAACGATGGAAGGAATACTCTATCGGATGCGAACAGGTTTGCCATGGCGTGATTTGCCAAAAGAATTTGGATGCTGGAGCAAGGTATTTCGACGATTCAACCTATGGTCAAGTAAAGGGGTTTTATCATGCTTTCAACACTTTAGTGGATTCTGAAGCGGTCTAATGGCTCTTTATAGATGGGAGTATTAT
>NZ_PNDU01000059.1:0-1073 GCF_005886635.1 Pseudoalteromonas sp. S558
GCTCATGTTTGGCATTTATGCTACGTTATCGCCTATTTATGGGGAATAACCACACTACATAGGCGCTGCCTTGCCTAAATACCAAACAGTCTGCTGCAAATTCAACCTCGAAAGATAAACAGGCCCTAAACTTTTTGCTTAAATTATTACTCCCTCAAACGGAGATAATTTACACGATAAGTTAATTCGCGAAATAATTTTACAAAAATAGTATGCATCTTGTTTATTTTTAAATGGTCCAGCAATCAACTTATAAAGCTGCGTATTACTATTAGACTCTGTTTGTACTCGGTATTGAAATGCATTAAATATATTAGGATAACTTTGTTTTAATTTAATAACCGTGTTTGATGCGCTTTGTTGCTTTAAATAACTTCCTAATTTAACCCCATACATAGACGCAATATCTTCCTCAATAACACGTGTACTGCTCAGCGTATTGTTTTTTTGCTCTACGGCGCTATGTTGCACTAAATTAACCTCAGTGCGCATTTCATCTGGGAGTGTATCTAAATTAGTTTGCATTGAAAGTGCTTTAATCAACATCAGTAAATCACCTTCTATCTCACTGAGTCTATTGATTTTACTTTTATTATTATCCCATTGATCTAAATAAGGCTTTATTTGCTCCATACGCACGACATTATCAAGCTCAGAAACATCATCAGTTTGGCTACTACACCCACCAAGAAAAAGTAATAAAAGTGATATGTATAATATAAATTTCAATTGCTTTTCCACCCAGCGTAAACGTACCAATTTAAAGCAAAAAAAGTGCCAATAACATTGTGATTAGTATTATCGTGCAATTACATTTAAATATGGTGTCAGGAAAATTGAGGCATGAAGTATTTCATATTGAAAATTTAATGCCGTTAGTAAGGTTTTGCCAAGCCAGTCAGATACTAATACCAAACTGCATAAATCTTTGATCAATTTAACGAATTAAATTGCACTATTACGTCGTTAAAAATTTTTTATTTAGAACAACTAGATACAAAAATTTTTGCCTAGTTCTAGCGTAATTTTCTTAACATTAATAAGACCCCATAATTATATATCATGGAATAAGT
>NZ_PNDU01000585.1:0-220 GCF_005886635.1 Pseudoalteromonas sp. S558
CCAGCTGAGCTACTTAGCCATCTTTTTTGTTAGCACTTCATCGCTGAGTGCGGGGCGTATTATGCTGATATGACCCAAATTCGTCAACACCTTTTTTGCAAAAAAACACTTAACTGTGTTTGTTTGCAGGAAAATTAAGCTAACCGGCTAAATTTTAATAAAAATGCTGTTTTTTTAACACCCTTTAAAGTTCAACATCTCGTTTATTCTGAAATTTTTT
>NZ_PNDU01000586.1:0-202 GCF_005886635.1 Pseudoalteromonas sp. S558
GGTACAACGGATTTAGGTGAGTTTAGAGCCAGTTTTACGTTGTTTTGCCCAACCGATAAAGCACTCGAAATTGAACATAAACTCACTGAGTGTTTTATGGCACTGTGGTATGCGCAAGCGCTGAAAAGTAGCACTGATGCGGGCGAGGTATAAATCTTACTTAACTTGAAATATAGTTAAAAGATTTACTAACGTATTGAAT
>NZ_PNDU01000587.1:0-459 GCF_005886635.1 Pseudoalteromonas sp. S558
TTTTGCATCTAGAATCCTTTTTAATATAAATATAATATAACAATAAAATAGCATTCAAACACCGAAAGATTTACTATATTATTTTTACTTCGACCATAAGAATTTGTTTTGGACATTCGTTTTATATCAAGCTTAATAGAAGTTGTTGATACTGGTTCAATTGCGGCTGCCGCTAGGAATCAAATGTTAACTCCTGCAGCTGTTAGTCAGAGAATTAAAGCATTAGAAAACTCTTTGGCTTGCAAGTTACTCAACCGTGCAGGACACAGCGCAACTCCAACGTCAGAATGTTTAAAGATTTTACCTAGATTAAAACGCTTAGTTTCTGAAGTTGATGCTCTTCAAAGTGACTTAGATGAGACTGGTTTATCTGGAGAGTTAAAATTAGGTGCCATTTCAACGGTGCTAACCGGATTATTACCCAGTACAATTCAATATTTGACGACAAGTGCTCCTAAC
>NZ_PNDU01000588.1:0-374 GCF_005886635.1 Pseudoalteromonas sp. S558
TTAGCCGCACCCTATCGAATTGATCACCCTGCGCATAACATAGATCAGCAAGAACAAACTCTACTGCCATTAAAAGTATTAGTGGTAGATGATAACGCCGCTAATTTAAAATTAATATACACACTACTCAATGAACAGGTGGAATTGATTGATACTGCCCATAATGGTTCACAAGCTTACAGCTTAAGTAAAAGTCATAAATATGATGTGATTTTTATGGATATTCAAATGCCGATAATGGATGGCATTACAGCCTGTAAACTCATTAAAGAGTCATCTTTGAATGAAGACACACCTATTATTGCCGTAACGGCGCATGCACTTAATAGTGAAAAAGAGCAAATATTAAAAGATGGCTTTGAAGGCTATTTAAC
>NZ_PNDU01000589.1:0-414 GCF_005886635.1 Pseudoalteromonas sp. S558
ATTTACGCGTCAATAGCTGGCCTATTGCAAGTAAATTCAACGCAGTTAGCGCTGAAAATAGCTGCTCGAGATAGATTTATTATCCAGAGTTCAGGTTATATTAGTAATACGAGAGTGCTATTTTTCATAAAACAAAGTGAGGACACTTAAAATTAGACAAAGCCGCTTTACATTATTTGTAGGTATTATAGTAGTGGAATTGGTTTATGGGCTATAAGTACGCCTTATATATAGTAGATGCATCATGTTTAGCCTGATATTTGAGCTGAAATTTCCTTTTAGCTCCTTATTTGTATAGCTTTCATACTAAATTCATTTAATTGTCAAAAAGCTGAAATAAAACATTGACCCCCGCTCGAATCTCCCTATAATGCGACCCACACTGAGACGGGAAACGCCCAAGCATATCAAAGC
>NZ_PNDU01000590.1:0-351 GCF_005886635.1 Pseudoalteromonas sp. S558
ATTACTGAAAAGAAATTAATGACATGAAAACATTTGCTGGAGGGGTAGATCTAAAAAGTGCGACTGATGTCATTAATAAATATTGGCAGTAAGACACTAAATAATTCCAATTTATCAAAAACAGCAATATTGAAGTTAGGAAAGACTTAATACAGGCACTAAGCACATACCTTTTGGTATGCGCTTAGCTAAAATCAGCCCATCAACATTTAACTAAAAAACGCTTAGGACATTATTTTAAATAGTAGCTCTCTCACTGTTGCAGGCTCGAAAGGTTTATCGCAAATAGCATCAACGCCTGCCTGCGCTATATTCGCTAAGTGGGTATCGTTTGCTTCTGAGCTCACCATT
>NZ_PNDU01000591.1:0-306 GCF_005886635.1 Pseudoalteromonas sp. S558
TGCATATCAACTATTCGCTTAATAATAGCAAGACCTAAACCACTGCCTTCACTGCCACGCGCGGCATCACCTTGCTTAAATGGCTCAAACACTGATTCAAGTTCACTTTCAGGGATCCCTGGCCCATTATCTTTCACTTCAATAACTGCATATTTTTTATTTGAATTAAAGTAACTAAGTACTTCTATATCCCCTTCGGAGTAGCGTCGAGCATTTCCTATCATATTCGTTATAACACGTTTAATTGCCACTATACTGAGCGGGATTTTACCAATATTAGGATTACTCTTAAATGTAATTGAGGGT
>NZ_PNDU01000592.1:0-276 GCF_005886635.1 Pseudoalteromonas sp. S558
CAATAATGTTAGGCCGAAAAAATATAATGCCGGTTTAGCGCCAAATGAATCTGAGGTCAGATACAAAGATTCTAAAACTGTGGCCAAATTTTATTGACCACTACACCAATGAAAGGGGCAACATTGCAGGAGTTAGGTATTGTTCCTTCATTTAGCCGACCGTCTGTGAGTAATGATAACCCTTATTCTGAATCGCTATTTAAGACGTTAAAGTATCGCCCAGAATACCCTGAGAAAGCCTTTGAAGATATCGCGAGCGCAAGGAAATGGGTAAAC
>NZ_PNDU01000593.1:0-368 GCF_005886635.1 Pseudoalteromonas sp. S558
AAGGCCGTATTCGCCACTACAAATAAACTCATAACGAGGCGCTTCACATATAGTAACCACATCCCCCAGCAAGCTGCCATCAATAGGGGCGAACGCCGCACCGAGGGAGTCAAAACCAAACGTAAAATTACCAATGGAGGCTGGCGCATAAACTTCAATCATAACCGCCCCCTAGCGTGATAGTGTATTAAGAATAACGGCAAATACACCCGCAGCTGTTACTGCAGAGCCTGCGCCATAACCACGGATAACAAACGGACGTGGTTGGTAGTATTGGCTTAAAATAGCCAGCGCATTTTCACCAGCACGAATTACACTTAATGCATGTGATGAATCTACCGCTTCAATACCTCAGTTACAGTGTCCGT
>NZ_PNDU01000594.1:0-264 GCF_005886635.1 Pseudoalteromonas sp. S558
CTGACACGCCAAAAAGAACAATTTAAAACTATGGTCGATGGAAAAATCGACATGTATGTGTGTGGTATCACCATTTATGATTAATGGCACATTGGCCATGCACGCACATTTGTGGGTTTTGATGTGATTGTTCGCTATCTTCGTCATTTAGGTTACGATTTAAAGTACGTACGTAATATTACCGATGTTGATGATAAAATTATAAAGCGCGAAAATGAAAAAGGTGAAGACATTAACGACTTAACCGTGCGTATGACTAAATCG
>NZ_PNDU01000006.1:0-33957 GCF_005886635.1 Pseudoalteromonas sp. S558
ATCATTTTAGCGTATTAAATAACTCACTAACTGCGTTGAATTTACTTGCAATAGGCCCGCTATTGACGCGTAAATTCGCCTTGTTTTCACTGAAAATCTCTGGCTAGAGAAAATAAATTTAAATATCACCATGATTCAATACGTTAGTAAATCTCTTAACCAGAGCTCAGGTTATTTAAATATAGTGATCTAAATAAAAAAGCCGTATTTAAGTTATTAAATACGGCTTTTTATTAAATTATAAGTTCAAATTTACACTTTGAAAGCATCTACAGATAAGCGTAATTCTTCAGCCAGTTTCGCAACTTCAGAGCTCGAAATGTTTGTTTGACTTGCGCCTTCAGCTGTTTGTTCTGCAATCGCTACAATTGACTCGAGGCGCTCGCTAATTTCTTGGGCTACTTGCTGCTGCTCAAGCGCGGCAGTGGAGATTTCTTCACTGACATCGTGAGCTTGTGATACAGCAAATGTGATTGAGTCAAGAGCAGTGCTTGCAAGATCAGATTGTTCAACACACGATACGGCACGCTGTTTACCTTTGCCCATTGCCGTTACGGCGGCTTCTGCGCCAGTCTGTAGTGATTCAATCATTGATTGTATCTCTTGGGTAGACTCTTGAGTTTTACTTGCTAAAGAGCGGACCTCGTCAGCTACAACGGCAAAGCCTCTACCATACTCACCAGCACGAGCAGCTTCAATCGCGGCATTTAATGCTAGCAAGTTGGTTTGATCTGCAATACCACGTATTACATCTAGTATACTGCCAATTGATGCACTGTCTTGATGTAGCTTATTAATAACCAAGGAGGCGTCATCAACTTCACGAGCCAACTGTTCAATAGTTGCTTTGTTATTATTAGAAATACCTTTAACGCGTTCAGCTTCTTTATCGGCATTTTTAATTTCACTTAAGGCTTGCTGTGCGCTATTACTAACTGTTTGCGATGTGCTACTCATTTCGGTTGTTGCAGTTGCAGCTTGCTCAACCTGAGCCTGTTGATTACGAATTGCTTGGCTTGATTCAGCTGTAATTGCAGATGTCTGCTCAGATGCAGCAGCAAGTTGGGTTGAGCGAGAAATAATACCTTTAATCAAACTACGTAAGCTATCTATTAATGTATTACAACTTTTAGATAGTTCGCCAAATTCATCTTTAGCACTGTCATCTAATCGCTGTGTCATGTCACCACTGGCAACAATATCTAAAATACGATTAACTTCAGCAAGCGGTTTGGTAATTCGGCTTACGGTAATAACTGCAATAAGAATCGCAAGAATAGTCGCAATGATCATACCAACCCATGTCCATAAATTGGCAGAATCTACATCATTACGAACCCCTTCTTGAAGTTTAAATGCTTCGTCACTAGCTCGGTTAACTAATTCATCAATTTGATTTAGCGCCATTTTTGTTGCTTGTTCAGATTGCGCAAGTTCTTTTTCTGTAAGCGTAATAGCATCAATTAACCGCTTTTTATTTGCAGCTAAACTGTTACTGCCTTTGATGTTGTTTTCTAGAGTATCGACAAACCCTTTAAGGCTGCCAAATAAATCACTATGGCTTTGCTCTATAGCTGGTTTGATTAAAGCGACGGTGCGTATCACTTCATCTAAGTAATAGGTTTGCTCATTTTTAACAATATCGAGAGTGTTAAGTGTTTTAACGGTCAGCATATCTGTACTGTTACTTACAACCGACATAAAGTTATTTTCTAAATTATTAGCGGCTTGAAATGCGCGAGGGTGATTTTCTTCTAATCCATCAATATCAATGATATCAAGAACCAAAGAGTTTGCGTCTTCAGCATTAAGCTCTATTTTTTCAAGCTGCGCTTTTAATGTTTTATTTAGCGCGAGCTGCTTTCCTTTGTCTGCGATTAAGTTCTCAACAGTGCCTAAAAAGCTTAAATATGTTTTTTCTACATTTTGGCTGTTTTGACTTAGTACGGGATCTTCTTTAACAACAGCCTGTAGTTCGCTATGAAGCGTATCGAATAGCTTTTTTTGTTCTAGTACACGTTTTTTTATTGGCTCCAGCTCACTTGCTGACGAGGTATAAAAGCTAGCTTGGGCAGCTTTACTCATTAAGATAAATTCGGCTTGTAGCTCAGAACTCTTGTTCAATGCAGGAAGCGATAAGAGGTTCACTTTTTGAGTAGAACGGTCAATATTGGCTATTTTTATTAGAGAATTGCCACCAATTATTAAAAGTAAAAGTGTGATGAATATAAAACCACCCCAGATACGTTGCCTTACAGTTAGATTCATATGGATTTCCACTCAAAAGTACTTCATTTAAAACTTATCGGCATTTATGCTGATAAGTTAAGTAATTAACAACAATATATTTAATTATATTTTAACTCTTAGTCTACAAACCTAACAGATGTACAGTTTTTTTTCAGTTTATTTAGACAAAAGATGGGATTTTTCGGTAATTCTTTTTTTATTCGCGAGTTCCATTAAGGTCATGCTGTTACCCCATACACAGCCTGTATCCAAAGCATGTACGTGCTTGTAACCAGTTTCACCTTTAAGAGCAGCCCAGTGACCAAAAACAATGTCTTGTTTTACATTGTAAATATTTGGATGACAAAACCAAGAGATTAAAGTGTTACTCTGGGTTATTGCGCCTTTTGCATTAAGTTCTAATTTATTATCTTGTGTTAAAAAGCGCATCCGAGTGAAATAGTTAACTATGTATCGAAACTTTTCAAATTCATCAAGAGCGCTTGACCACGCTATAGGATGAGGTTGATACATCAGTTTGAAAAACATTTTAGCGTTATTTGATTGATAACAGGTCTGTGCAAATTGCGCGTGCTTTAAAGCTTGCTTAACTGACCAATCAGGATTGAGTCCAGCATGAGATATAAAACTATTGTGTTTTTCTAAATATAATGCAAGTGGTTGAGTTTGCAAATAACTAATATAGCGCTGTAGTTTATTGCTATCAAATATTGCAGTGAGTTTATCTTTTGGGTTGGCGGGTTTATTAAGATAATGGCAGGCAATCATGTGCAGATCATGATTGCCAAGAGTGATGGTTACGCTATTTTGGTGTTTATAAATATAATCTAAGCAAGCTAGGGAGTCCGGCCCTCGTGCTATTATATCGCCCACCAAATAAAGATGATCTTTACTAGGATTAAAGTCAACTCGTTGCAGTAAGGCGTTAAACTCACTAAAGCAGCCTTGTAAATCGCCTATCGCATAATCAGCCATCAGATATAGCCATTACTTAATGTAAAATATTAGGACATGCCAAACGAAACACGTTAATAGGGGCTTGGAACTCAGAACCAAATTCGTTACGTAAAGTATAATGCCCTTGCATAGTACCTACTGGAGTATCGAGTATAGCACCGCTCGTGTATTTGTAACTTTCCCCAGGCCCAATTGTTGGCATTTCGCCTACAACCCCTTCGCCCTCAACTTCAATTTCTTTACCATTTGCATCTGTTATCAACCAGTATCGACTGAGCAATTTAGCACTACAAAGGCTGTGATTTCTAATTGTTACCGAATAAGCAAATACGTATTTTTCAATTTCAGGTTGTGATTGGCCTTCTACGTAAAATGTTTCTACCGATACTTTTACAGGTGATCCAATATTACTGCTTGTTGTCATAAATCCAGTTAGCTATATCAATAAATTGTTGTAAAGATAAGCGTTCAGCACGTAATGTTACATCTATTCCAATGCTGGTAAGCTCTTCAGCGGTTAGTAGATTACCTAAACTGTTTCGTAATGTTTTACGACGTTGGTTAAAGGCTTCAAGACAAACCGTATTTAAAATTTTAACGCTTTTTGCAGTGCGTTGTTCTGGTTTCTTAGGTATTAGGCGAATTACAGCTGAATCTACCTTAGGTGCAGGTTTAAAACACTCAGGTGGAACTTCTATCACTGGCATTGCGTTACAGTAATATTGAGTCATTACGCTTAGACGACCAAACGTTTTGCTGCCAGGACCTGCCACCATACGTTTTACTACTTCTTTTTGTAGCATAAAGTGCATGTGTTCAATATTGTCAGCAAACTCAAAAAGGTGGAACAATAATGGTGTTGAAATATTATAAGGTAAGTTACCAAACACTTTTAATTTTTTGTCATCTCTAACTAAGCTTGCAAAGTCAAACGTCATTGCATCGCCCTGGTTTACTGTTAGCTTAGGACCTAAAAAAGGATGCTCAATTAAACGTTGTGCTAAATCTTTATCTAATTCAACAACCGTTAGATGGCCACTTAGCTCAGCAACAGGTTCAGTAATTGCGCCAAGGCCAGGGCCAATCTCTACTAAGTTATCTTCTGGTTTAGGATCAATAGCAGAGACTATTTTATCGATAATCATTTCGTCGAATAAAAAGTTTTGCCCAAAACGTTTACGGGCGCGGTGTCCTAAATGTACTTTATCGGTCATTGATTTGTGCTTTTTCTTGGGCGAGCTTAATTGCTTCGCGGATCGCTAATTCAAAACTGCCAACATCAGCTGTACCTGCACCGGCTAAATCTAGCGCAGTACCATGATCAACTGAGGTGCGAATAAATGGTAAGCCGAGTGTTATATTCACCGATTTACCAAATCCTTTGTATTTTAGCACAGGTAAACCCTGATCGTGATACATAGCAAGTACGGCATCTGCTTGCGATAAATATTTATCTTGAAACAGGGTGTCGGCAGGTAAAGGGCCAATTAGATTCATTCCTTGGCTTCTCAGTATTTCGAGTGTAGGAGTAATCGTTTCTATTTCTTCACGGCCAAGGTGGCCATCTTCTCCTGCATGTGGGTTTAATCCACACACTAATATTCGAGGTTTTTCGATACCAAACTTAGTTTGTAAGTCGTGATTTAAAATCCCAGCAACTTTAATTAACCTATCTTCGGTAATCGCACGTGATACGTAAGCAAGCGGTATATGAGTTGTTACGAGTGCAACCCTAAGTCCTTCAGTTGCTAACATCATCACCACATCAGCGGTATTTGATTGCTGTGCAAAGTACTCTGTATGGCCGCTAAACGAGATGCCTGCTTTGTTAATAATGCCTTTATGCACAGGCCCAGTAACAACAGCATCGTATGTGCCATTCATATTTTTTTCACTTGCTATGCGCAAAGTATCTAATACATATTGACCATTTGCATCGTTCAGTACACCAAGCTCTACCTTAGCAGCTAAATCGACTTGATCTATGTATACACTGCCTGCTGGAGCGGGTAATGCTGGCTTATTCTCATCAAATTTAATTAAATTAATAGATAAACCAAGGTGTTTTGCGCGCTCTTTGAGTAATTTGCTATCGGCAATAACAACAAGCTGTGCATCCCACGCTTGCTGAGCAAGCGTGAGTAGCAAGTCTGGGCCGATACCAGCAGGCTCACCTAGAGTAATGGCAATTCGTAAAGTCATATTTACTCGTCTGTAGGAAGAATGTTTACGTAAGCTTGCTCGCGCATTTCTTGCTGCCAATTAAAACTTTCTTCCTTAAATTTACGGTTAAATAGCATGCCGTGTGCACGATTACGTTTAGCTAAGTCTGTTTTATCAGCCACACGTTTACCTAATAGTTGAACTATATGCCAACCGTATTGAGTTCTAAATGGTTCGCTAATTTCATCTTGGTTGAGTGAAAGTAGGGCATCTTTAAATGCTGGAACGTATGTTGTTGGATCGGTCCAGTCGTATTCACCGCCTTTAAGTGCTGAACCAGGATCTTCAGAATGTTCTTTAGCTAACTCGGCAAAATCTGCAGTGCCTGCGCGCAACTCTTTGGCAAAACCAATAAGCATATTACGTGCTTTTTCTTCACTTAAAATAATTGATGGTTTAATCAGTATATGTCGAGATTTAACTTCAGTTGTTTCAACAACTTGACGCCCACGGATTTCTTGAACTTTAATAATATGAAAGCCAGCACCAGAACGAAGTGGACCAATAATAGCGCCGCTTTTTTGGCCCTTTACTGCTTCCGCAAATAATGACGGCATTTCATTGATGCCCATCCAGCCAAGTTGTCCGCCTTCAAGTGCTTTTGAACCACTAGATGAAGAAATTGCAATACGTTTAAATTCTTGGCCGTCTTGCAAAAACTCAATGACTTTATCTGCACGAACCTTAGCATCAGCGATTTCATCAGCGCTTGCATTGTTAGGAATATCAATAAGGATATGACCAATATCATACTCTTCAGTATTTTGACCTTGGCTCTCCATAATTTTTAAGAGATTATCAACTTCTTGCTCGCTAATGTAAATGCGACGATCTACATTTGCTCGCGTTACTTGTTGCGTTGTAATTTCTCTGCGTATTTCTTCTCGGTATGCTTGAAAGCTCTCGCCTGAGTCTTCAACAGTGCGACGTAAATCGGCAATGCTTCCGCCTTGATCTTTAGCCATGCTTGCTAATGTTTGATCAAGTTGGCTATCAGATATTTCTAGGCCCATACGATCGGCCATTTGCATCATTAGTGTTTGACTTACTAAACGCTCTATTGCTTGTACACGAAGTGTTTCGTCTTTAGGCAGTTGTTGATTTTGCTCTTTGGCTTGCTTTTTAACACGATTTATAATGGTGTTAACTTCGCTTTTTAAAATAACTCCTTCGTTTACAACGCCTACGACCTTATCAATCTCTACCGGAGCCGCTACTGCACTTTGGCAAAGGCTGACACTTAAAACTGCTGATGTTAATAATTTTTTTAAATTCATATTCTTTTTACTACTCTTGCTAATAGTACTATTGTGATACTAGTTATTAAGAAAATACGGTCTACGATAACCAAAAATACCTTGCTGTAATAATTTTTGTGCATCGTAACTGTTTTTACTACCAAGCCCTTTTAATACAAAATTCAAACGAATGCTTGAATCAAAAGTTGCCTGCTCTTGTCCTATTGACTGGTTCAAATCTGTTTCAATTTGACGATGGCCAGTAATTTGGAATGCCCAACAGCATGATTCATACTGCAAGCCACTCAATATTTCAACACTTCTATTATTATCGAGGTCACGATGATAGCTTGCAATAAACTTCCATTCGTCACTAATTGGAATGCTTGTAAAAACGCCTGCTTGTTCAATTGTATTTCCTGAGACATCATTTGCATAGCGATGGTTCAATTGTACTAGTTGATTATTGTCACCTTTATAATCTAAGGTCGCATTTGATTGGATCATCTGTTTACTATCGGTATCATATTGAATACCGCCAGAGAAGTACCAACGGCGATGCCAATGTAACATGGTTTGTGCCGCAAATAATGCATTGTAATTAGTACCAGAGGCTAGCCCTTGCTCTGTAGGCTTAGCTGAATCACTTAAATAAAATATTTGTCCGGCACTAAAGTTAAATACCTCTTCTTGTTTTTTATCGAACAAGCGCGTTGTTGCACCAAGAGTGAATTGATTGGCAGCAGCAATGCGGTCAACCCCCGAAAAGCGAACGTCTCTAAATAAACCGTAATAATCGTCTTGTAGTTTAGTGGTATCAAATAAGCCAATATCAGATTGATCTTTATTGGTTGTATACAAATATTGAATTTGTGGCTCTAGGGTTTGAATACCATCTTCAATAAAATAGGATGTATCACGCTCAAAATTGAGTTGAGAATATAAGCGAACTTTTGGAATCGTTCGAGATATACTTTCGCGGTATTGTGTCCCTTTTAAATCACCATGTTGTTTATAATTTGTTTGCAATAAACTTATTTCAGACAAAAAAGACCATGCATGCTCTTTATAATCAAAGCGTGCTTTAGGTTCAATATGAACACGTGTTGCTTGATCAATAACCGCTGAATCATTCGTAAAATGGCTTATTTCACCAGCGATGCTTAAATCAAAATTATCAACGCGCCACGGTGCTGTTTGCGTAAAGTTAATTTGCGGTATTGCGGTATATGACTTTAAATGATCACCTAGTACTTCAAAGTTTTGTACTTTAATATCTGTACGCCACGTCTCGCCGAGATGGGTTAGTGAACCTGTACGATATAATTGGGTGTCAGTTTTACTGGCGTAGTTAGATTTTAAATCAGTAATATAGTTATCATCGCTTACGTTACTGATATCAACGTTAGCGCGCCAATTTTCACCTATATAGCTTCTTTGTTGCCAATGAAACATATAACGTTCACCAAGATCGGGTTCAGAGTCATCTTTGTTTAAGTACTCTATACCGACTAAGCCTTCGTGTTGCTCTGTTAAGTATCTAAACTCTGTTTGTAGTTGCAGGCCTTTGCGCGACATATAGCGTGGCGTAATGGTGGCATCTAAATTAGGTGCAATATTCCAGTAATATGGCGTTATTGTTTCAAGTCCATATTTATCCGAACTTGAGATGTTTGGTGTAAGCAAGCCCGATTTGCGGCGCTCATCAAGCGGGAAAGTAAAATATGGCAAATATAAAACGGGTGTATCAAGAATCCGTAATATAGCGTTATGTGTTTCGCCCCAGCCTTCCTCGCGCGATAAATTAATTTCGTCCGCTTCAATTTCCCATGCAGGGGTTTCGCCAGGGCAAGCAGTAAAGCTTGCATTCATGAGCATTAAGCCAGACTCATTAATTGATAGCTTTTCAGCACCGCCTTTACCTTGTTGCTCAGTTAAGCTGTAGTCTGCACCAAGCAAACTAACTTCTGAATTATTTAGGTCAGCGTTTAAGCCCGTACTACTTATTTGGCTAATAGTATCTCGGTAAGTAATTGGGCCTGTTGCATTTAATAAACCGCGTTGCTTGTCTATCAGGGCGGTTTGTGCGGACAAACTCATCTTAACGGTGTTAATATCAACATTGCCGGTAAATTCAGCGCTTTGGGTGCCCAAGAGCTCTACATCATCAGCTTTAATGTCAACTGTACCAAGTTTGAGACCTGGAAGCGGTTGCCAAGCTCTGGTTTGCATTGAAGTGCCACAAAATTTGTGCGCAAATTCAGTTTCGGCAAGCGATGGTGCGCTAAGAACGCTTAGCATCAATATGCCCCAGGTTTTGCTCATTTATAGACCTCAATGTTTTTTATTTTATTTAGGCTAGACATAATAAAGGAAAATAATGGCAAATACAGTAATTGACCTAATTAACTTAGTGAAAAGTAGATATCTTATAAAATGACACGCTTTAAAAATTTACAACAATTTATAAACACACACTTTAATACTCAGGTAGCTACCTTAACGGCTATTACGGCCGATGCGAGTTTTAGGCGTTATTATCGTTTAAATTACGCTAATGAACGCTTTATAGTGATGGACTCAGATCCACAAAAAGTGAATAACACTCCTTATATACTGCTCAATCCTGTATTTACTGAACACGGTTTTTTATTACCTCGTATTATAGCCAGTGATGAAACACAGGGCTTTTTTATATTGAGCGATTTAGGGTGTACACATTTGGCCGATATGCTCGATGATGTAAATAGGGTCACGTATTATCAACAGTTAATTACGTTAAGTGCGCAGTGGGCAAAAACACCGGCATCGCCATATATGCAAGCTTATAATAAAGATTTTATTACGCTTGAATTAGATATATTTAAACAATGGTTAGTTAATGGTTTTATAGATCTTGAATCTACCTTAGAGTCAAATACCCAACTGCAAACAATGTGGCAAGCAAGCTGCAAGCTTTTAACTGAGGTGATGTTAGTTCAACCTACTGTAACAATGCATCGCGACTACCATAGTCGCAATATAATGAATAGCGATGGTCAATGGGCAATTATAGATTATCAAGATACAGTTCGCGGTCCGCTTTGCTATGATCTCGTATCGCTACTACGCGATTGTTACTTTAAATTACCAAAAGATGAGCTAACAACTTTACTTGAATTTGGTTACGGTGAGTTTACTCGTCAAAACTTAGTGGCTAACACTTCATTTAATGAGTTTAAATATTGGTTTGATTTAACAGGCCTGCAACGTCATCTAAAAGCGGCAGGTATTTTTTGTCGATTATATTTACGCGATGGTAAGGCCGGCTATTTAGACAATATTTTACCTACTCTTGATTACATCATTGAGGTAGCGGCTAATTATCCCGAGCTTAAAGCGTTGAGTGATTGGACTAAAAATAGCATAGTGCCAAAAGTGATTGAAAAGTTAGCAAAGGAGCGCAAATGAAAGCGATGATTCTAGCCGCAGGGCGCGGACAACGCATGATGCCACTCACCCAAAACATGCCAAAGCCTATGCTAAAAGTGGCTGGAAAACCGCTGATTGAGCACCACATTAATAGTTTAAAAGCCGCTGGTATTAGCGATATTGTAATAAATCTCGCGTGGCAAGGTGATAAAATCAAAGATTACTTTAAAGATGGTAGCCAGTTTGGTGTAAGCATAGAGTACAGCCAAGAAATTAAGGGAGGGCTTGAAACTGCAGGTGGCATTATTCAAGCGCTACCATTATTAGGGGATTCATTTATTGTTATTAATGGCGATATATTTACCGATTACGATGTCAGCTCGCTTGCTCAGTTGCACCTACAACCAGGTGAGGCGCACATAGTATTAATAGAAAATCCACCACATAACCCTGAGGGAGATTTTACGTTAAGCCATTTATCGCCCGAAAGTCCAAAATATACATTCTCAGGTATTAGTCGTTACCAAGCGGACTTTTTTAAAGGTATTGAACTGGGTAGCTGTCCACTTGGGCCAATATTGCGTAAAAAATTAAGTGAACGTTTAATCTCAACCGAACTCTATATTGGTCAGTGGGATGATATAGGTACACCCGAACGTTTAGTGACACTTAATGAGCGCTTAGCGCTAGCCAATACATAAAATTTACTAAAAGGTAGTTATTTAGATGTGGGGAAAAATACTCGGTTTTTGTTTTGGCTTTATGTTTGGCCGATTTTTTGGAGCCATTCTTGGCCTTTACTTAGGCCATTTATTTGATAAAAGCCTAAAAAGTGACTTTGATAAAGCGGGGGGCTTTTCAAGCTTATTTAAAGGTGACGATGTACACGAGCGTCAAGCGTTATTCTTTTCGAGCTGTTTTGCTGTTATGGGTCACATCGCAAAATCGAATGGACGAATTAGTGAGGTACATATAAAAGCAGCTAATTTATTTATGGATGAAATGGGCTTGAAGGGTGAGGATCGTCGTGAGGCTCAATATGCTTTTTCATCGGGTAAAGGTGTAGATTTTTCACTCAAAGAAACCGTAAGTGATTTTAAAGAGCGTTTTGCTAAACGTCATGATTTGATGCAATTGTTTTTAGAAATTCAAATTCAAATGGCATTTTCCGATGGGGTATTAGCTGAGCAAGAAAAAAAACTTCTTCATGAAGTTAGTAAGCAGTTAGGTATTTCTAAAACACATTTTGCGTTTGTACTAAAGCGCTACCAAGCTGAGTTTAACTTTAGGCAGCACCAACAGCGCTTTAAGCAGCAACAAAGCCAAGGGCAAAGTAGTAGCTATCGTGAAGGTTCTGGCCATCATGTACCACCAAATAATAATATGGATCGTGCACAAGCACTTGCGCTACTAGGGCTTAATGATGGTGTTACTGAGCGTGAGATAAAAGTAGCGTATCGTAAGTTAATGGCGCAGCATCATCCTGATAAACTGGTATCGCAAGGGTTACCAAAGCACATGATGGAGCTGGCTGTTAAAAAGAGCCAAGATATTCAGGCTGCTTACGAGTATTTAAAAAAGGCGGCGTAGAAAACCGTCAATTTCTTTAGTCAAACGTGCATGTTGTTCTGGTTGATCTCGCAAGCCAAACAGTGCTCGTTGGCGATAATCAAATTTAGCATTACGGTTAACCCAGCGTTGACGATTTTTAAGATTCATTAAAATTTCATTGTTGTCATCAGCGTAGTAAATATCGAGTAAGGCTGGCGTAACAAGTGACGTTGTTTGGCTCAAATCTTTATTGCGCTTAGTATTAGGTAAGTAACTACTTAAACTTATAAATGCATCAACTTTTTGTTCTGGAAAGTCGGCATAGTGTTCTAGCAACACACCTGCACTGGTGCCTTGCGTAATAACCACTATGTTACCAGGCTCCTCCATTGCAGTTTGGTATAACGCATTAAAACGAGCAATTAAGTTTATTTTATAGTTATCAAGTACTTCGTTCGTTACTTTCTCTATTGCATCGACATGATGAGGCTCTGCCTGTTTTTTTATGTCAGTAGGTTTGTCTGCACTTTCGGTCGTGTCTGGTATTGATGTGGCTGTTTCAGGTGTGATTGGAGGTACTATCTTGCTGGCTTGCCAATCTATATCGGGTACGGTCATCGCGTAAGTTGTGTAGCCTAAGTTATTTAACTCTTTACGTAAAAAACTCATGCCCGCATTGTTAGTAGGAGCTGTTTGCCAATCAGGTATAAGTAACACAATACCTCTAAAGTCGGCGCTCATGTATTCACTGTATAAACTTAAAAATTCGGTGTCGCCTGCAAGTATCGATTTTATTTCATCATTAGGCAGTAGACGTTCAATATCGCCGTTTTCAATGCTTGATAGACTTGGCGGAGCAATATGCTCAGCAGCAGATACTTGCATGCCTAAAAATAACGTACTGCTTAGCAATACGTTAAACAGCGTATTTTTAAAAAACGGTGCAAATACCATAATAAACCTAAATAATTAATATTAATTAGATATCGGCGCTGCACGCTAAAAGTTTAGCGTTATGATTTAATAATCAATATTAGTAAAGCTTATTAAAACTCAGGCTCTGCTTCAAATGTAAGTACTTGCTCTGTTACTGGGTGCTTTAGCTGTAGCATTTGTGCATGCAGTTGTAAGCGGGGCGCTGCGGCAAGTGCGTCTTTATGAGCATAGAGCCTATCACCTAAAATAGGGTGGCCAAGGCTTAGCATATGCACACGTAACTGATGTGAGCGCCCTGTTATTGGCGTTAGCTCTACACGGGTAGCATCGGCTTCGCGCTCAAGTATTTTAAAGTGCGTAAGCGATGGCTTACCATTTTCGTGATCAACCATTTGTTTAGGGCGATTAGGCCAATCACAAATAAGCGGCAGATCCACGGTTCCCATTTCTTGCTCAAGCTGCCCAAATACACGTGCAATATAACGCTTCGCTGTTTCGCGTTCTTGAAATTGCATGCTTAAATGCCTGTGGGCTGCTTTATTCATAGCAAGGCAAAGTATGCCTGATGTTGCCATATCTAAACGGTGGACTATTTTAGCTGTTGGGAAAACACGATTAACACGGCTTATTAAACAATCGGCATGTTTAGGATCTTTACCCGGGACGGTTAATAACTCACTGGGTTTATTAACGATGAGCAAGTCGTCGTCTTGGAAAAGTATTGTTAAATACGGGCTCATTGGGGGATTATAGTTAACTAACACAGCCTGCCTTAATGATTTTTAAGGGCGCTATTTTAGTGGAGCGAGGCTGAAGGCTCAAGGGAAAAATTTATTGCGTGTTTTTTGTTCTGGTGTAAAATTACACCAACTATTGCAAGTAAGGTTTAATGTTATGGCTAGACAAAGTATTTCGCTTACTGAGCAAAATGATTTATGGCTGCGTAATCACGTTGAAAACGTGGGTGATTACGCAAATAAAAGTGAACTGGTAAACGACCTGATCAGGCGTGCTCGAAGAGCTGAGGTAATAAATAGTAAGCTTGCAAAGTCTGAGCAAAGTGGCTTTAGCACTCAATCTGCAGATGAAATGCTAGCAGAATTCAAATCAAGCACGAAGTAATGCGTACATACAAGCTTTCAAACGATGCTAAAGCAGATTTACGTCGCATTTACCAGTACGGCTGTGATGAATATTCACAACAGCAAGCAGATAATTATTTTTATGCTTTTTTTACTATGTTTGAAAAACTAGCAGCAAACCCTTATTTCTACCAATCAGTTGAGCATATACGTAAGGGTTATCGGCGAGCAGTCTGTGGTTCAGACAGTATTTATTACAGGGTTACCGAAGAAAATGTAGAAATTATGGCTATTTTGGGTGGACAAAATACACAAGAGTGGTTGTGAAAATTTAATCTGGATACCAAGCAAAGGAGGTTTCATGTATGGAAATATAGAGTTTTATTGCAGTCGATGTGGTGAATTAAATAGTCATGAGCCCGATTCTAATAATGACTTATCTCTTGCTATTGACGGGGAGGTTGAGCACCAATTAGAAATCCTTAATTGCACTAACTGTGGCAATCCTTTTCAGGTGCATGTAAGTAAAGATCCTAACTCTTTAAATTTTGATTATCACCTAAATGATGGTTATAAGCTAGGAGAAGAAGAAAGTGAGTATCAAGCTGTATTTAAAAGTGCCGTATTTAACTTAGATCAATTAACCTATCATCTTTTATCAGAAAACTATGTCAATAATACTTATTTTAATAGACTGTTTTATACTCAATGTATCATTACGTTGGAGACTTACTTTGGTGATGCATTAAGGTGCCATGTACTCAGTTCAGATGAGTATATAAAAAAGTTCATCCTTACTTCGGAAAAGCTTAAAAATGAGACGTACTCTCTTAAGCTTATTATTCAAAAACCTAATTTATTAGAAGATATAGTCACCAGTAGATTATCAGAAATTCTTTATCATAATCTCGGGGTAGTTAGTAAAATATATATGAATGTATTAGATATTGATCTTCAAAAGCTGATAGTAAATGAAAGGCGATATTTTGAGACTGCAATACTTATCAGGCATGATTGTGTTCATCGAAGTGGAAAGACAAAAGATGGAAAAGCTCATTATATTTCAAGGGATGATATCCAAAAGCTTGCAATCTCAGTCAGCCAATTGATTTTAAATTTACATGATGCAATGCAATATCTCGACGTGAACATAAGCGAAAATATTGGAGGTATTAGCTTCTAGTTAATATAGATTGTGAGTCTAGTGACGGAATAGTTACTGTGTTTTAGATGTATTTTTATGAAAAAAAGCGCGGTATCAATACCGCGCTTTTCTTTAGTTTATACTCACTAGCAATGTATTACTAACGACGTATAGCTTTATATTGAAAGCTTAAACCTTAATGCGAAACCACTATTAGTCGAATGGCATCAAGTTGTAACTGCGTTTTTTCAATATACGTAGTTAGGTCGTTGCGTTGCTTATCGTAAAACGTTATTTCTTCTTGGCGAATATTTGGGTTAATTTGCTTAAGGGCAACAAGTCGCTCTTGCTCTTCACTAAGTGATGTTTGCATTTTAACAAGCGACGCTGCACGAATAACTTCAAGTTTTTCTTGTGCCATATCTTTAGCTGTTGTGATCATAGGGTGAACAGCGCTTTGCAGTGCTCCCGCAAGTTTACTGGCTGTTTGGCGGCCAACGGCTGATAACTGCTGATTAAAGCCTTCAAAAGCCACGTTTTCACCTAGATTATTACCTGCTTTATCGAGCAATATACGAATTGGTGTAGGCGGTAAAAAGCGACCAACTTGCAATACTTTTGGTGCCATTGCTTCTGCAACAAAAATAAGCTCAACAAAAAAGGTGCCAGGCGGTAATTTTTTGTTTTTAAGCAGTGCAACTGATGCGCTACCAAAGTCATCGTCACAAATCATATCCATAGTGCCTTGCACCATAGGGTGATCCCAGCTGATAAAGTGTACGTCTTCTTGCGAAAGTGCCGTGTCGCGATCAAATGTAACCGTCATGCCATCGTCTTTAAGTGATGGGAATGAGGCACTTAACATATGCTCAGTTGGCTTTAAGATAATGGTGTTTTCGCCTTTATCTTCTTGGCTTACACCAAATGTGTCGAACACGTTGATCATGTAGCTTGGCAACTCAAACTGGTTATCGAGTTTTTCAATATCAGCTACAAGCGAATCTGCAGCACCTTGACCCGATGAATGTAGCTCTAGTAAACGATCTCGTCCGCTTTCCATTTTTTTACGCAGTACTGCATTTTGCTGTGCTACTTGCTCAAGTAATGGATCGAGTTCGTCTTCATCGCAGTTATGCGCAGAAATATATTCAAGTAGATCATCACGGAACTCTTTATAAAGCATTTGGCCTGTTGACGAGGTAGATTCGAATGCATCTAGACCTTCGTTGTACCAACGTAGCAATACTTCTTGAGCGGTGTTTTCAAAATATGGCACATGAATGTTCACATCTTGCGTTTGACCTATACGGTCTAATCGACCAATACGCTGCTCTAGTAAATCTGGGTTCAGTGGTAAATCAAACAGTACTAAGTGATGCGAGAACTGGAAGTTACGACCTTCTGAGCCAATTTCTGAACACAGTAATATTTGTGCATTATCATATTCATCTGCAAAAAATGCAGCAGCGCGGTCACGCTCAATAATAGACATACCTTCGTGGAATACCGAGGCTTTAATTGCTTCGCGTTCACGCAGTATTTGCTCAAGGCTGATAGCTGTTTCAGCTTTAGCACATATAAGTAGTACTTTTTCACGTTTAAGTGTTTTAAGGGTGTCGATTAACCAATCTACACGTGGATCGAATAAACCCCAGCTTGCGCTTTCGCCTTCAAATTCTTGAAATATTTTTTCAGGAAAAAGAGCACGGTGTGCACTTAGTTCAGGGTTTTGAATGCCGCCCATGTTACCAAGAACCGACATAGCCGTTTTATACTGCTTTGGTAATGCCATTGGGTAGGCGTGTAATTTACGACTTGGGTAGCCGTCAATGCCGCTGCGGCTGTTTCTAAATAATATACGACCTGTGCCGTGGCGATCGAGCAGCATGTTAAGTATTTCTTTACGAGCTGGTAAATTACCTTGCTGTGCTTTTGCAAGAATATCGGTAATGTCGGTTTCTTTTAATAGTTCAATTAGCGTGGCTTTAGCTGTGTCGTCCAGAGCTTGCTCTTGCAGTAATTGATTTGCAGCTTCAGCTACGTCTTTATAATTTGCTTCTTCTTCTTTAAACACGTCGTAGTCGTAAAAACGGTCTGGATCGAGTAACTGTAAACGTGCAAAGTGGCTGCTGTGACCAAGTTGATCAGGCGTTGCGGTAAGTAAAATAAGGCCTGGAATATCTTGGCTAAGCTCTGCCATACGTTGGTACTCTGAGCTTGGCTTGCCGTTATTTATACTTAGGTGATGGGCTTCATCTATAACTAGTAAATCCCAATCAGCAAGCGTTGCTTGTTCAAACCAGCGTTTTTTCTTGGTTAAAAACTCAAGGCTGGTAAGTACCAATTGCTCTGTATCAAATACGTTTGGAGAGTCAGCAAATGCTTCGTCGCAGCGCTCTTCATCAAAAATAGAAAAACGTAAGTTAAAGCGGCGTAGCATTTCTACTAACCATTGGTGCTGTAGGTTTTCAGGCACCACAATAAGTACGCGGCTTGCACGGCCACTAATAATTTGTTGATGTAGTATCATGCCCGCTTCAATTGTTTTACCAAGGCCTACTTCATCTGATAAAAGTACGCGTGGTGCAAAACGTTTACCCACTTCTTGGGCAATATAAAGCTGGTGCGGAATAAGATTAGCACGCTGACCAATTAAGCCTTTAATAGGCGATTGTTCACGTTCAAATTTATGTAACCACGTTTGGTAGCGAAGTGTGTAGCGATCAAAACGATCGACTTGGCCCGCAAATAAACGATCTTGTGGTTTATTAAACTTAATAAAATGATCTAAAAAGGTTTCTTTTAACTCGGCTGTTTCTCCGTTATCAACACGTGTGCCATGATAACAAAGTAACTCGCCTTGCACTTCAATAGACTCTACTTCTAATTCCCATTCTTCAACGCTTTTGATCACATCGCCAGGATTAAATGCCACACGGGTAACAGGTGCTTCTGCAGAAGAATAAACACGGCTCTCACCACTGGCAGGAAATAATATGCTGACCTGACGGCCTTCAATGGCAACAACGGTGCCTAATCCTAAATCTGACTCTGTATCACTGATCCAACGCTGACCTAAGGAAAAATTCATGTATGTCTCGTCTATGATGAAAAAGGCGGCTATGTTACCTGTAAGCTAACACCACTGCAAGGCGCTATTTGGCTCACTTTTAATTAATTTTGTAAGTGTTAATTATTACTATTAACACAACTTGTTTATGGCTGATTTTTTTATAAATCAAAACTAATTATGGTTTGTAATAAAACGGACTTTTATGACAAATAGACTAAACTTACATTATGCCTTGGCAATTAAGTATTGCAGGTTTAAGTTTTGCCCGTTTTACTTAGTTATTTTGGTATAGCATAAAAATCATAAAACGTAAGGAAAGTGCTATGGAAAAAGCTTCGAACCTTGAAAGTAAAATGTATGTGCTAGATACCAACGTACTACTTCACGAACCTCTCGCTTATTTGTCTTTTCAAGAACACAATGTTGTTATTCCGATGACAGTACTTGAAGAACTTGACCACATAAAAGACAGAAAACACGATGTAAGTCGTGATGCGCGCGTCGCTATTCGTGGACTAGATGAAGTACTTAAAAATGCAACCCCTGAACAAATGCTACAAGGCGTGGCGCTGCCAAGTAATAAAAAGGCAAAAGCGAGCTCTGCGGGTACACTCATAATTGTAAACGACCATTTATTTGCCGACTCGATTTCGGGGCTGCCTGGTAACGAAAACGATCATCGGATTATTAACTGTGCGGTGTATTTACAAAAGCAACACAGTGATTCAAAAGTTATATTGGTAACAAAAGACATAAACATGCGCTTAAAAGCCAAAGGCGCAGGACTTAAATATGTTGAGGATTATCGTACCGATCAACTTATTGACGATATAAGCTTACTCACTAGTGGTTATAAAAAAATTGAAGGCGATTTTTGGGATCATGTTGGGCAGTGCAATACTGAGCAACATGGCCGAGATACATTTCATCATGTGCCTAAAAATTTAATCCCTGATGTATTTTGTAATGAATATTTGCTTGATGGCGGAGATCACTTTGCTGCACGTGTTAAATCGTACGATGATGAGCACATTACGTTAAAAGATATTAGCGTTGAGCGCTTAATGCATCAACAAGCATGGGGCGTTAAGCCAAAAAATATTTATCAAGGTATGGCGCTTGATGCACTCCTTGATACAAGTATAGAGCTTGTTATTTTAACCGGCCCAGCAGGGTGTGGTAAAACCTTGTTAGCGCTTGCCAGCGCCCTTGAAATGGTTATCGAAAAAGGTATTTACGACAAAGTAATAGTTACCCGTAATACCCCAGAGATAGCAGAATCCATCGGTTTTTTACCCGGTACGGAGGAGGAAAAAATGGCACCGTGGCTTGCAGCCATTACCGATACGCTGGAGGTATTGCACAAAGGCGACGAAAACCCGATATCGAGCCGAAACTATATTATGGAAAAGGCTAATGTGCAGTTTAAATCGGTTAACTTTATGCGCGGCCGCAGTATTCAAAATGCAGTGGTGATTTTAGATGAGAGCCAAAATTTAACGGCATCCCAGCTGAAAACGATTATTACTCGCTGCGGCGAAGGTACTAAATTAATTTGTACGGGTAACTTGGCGCAAATAGACAGTAATTATCTAACCCCAGTGACTTCTGGCCTAACGTATATAGTAGAGCGCTTCAAAAAATTTGAAGGCAGCGCAACTATAAACCTCAATGGTGTTGTACGTAGTCGATTAGCCTCATTCGCAGAAGAAAATTTATAACTTGCGCTTAACAAATTGGCTCGATAGTCTATTGATTGATTTTCGGGCCATAACGCAGGCAGTACGTTGATTTTTTTACCTCTTAAACATTATTATCGTTCTTTATTTGTTGCGCTTTTAGTCCCCCTAATCGTCGCATTTTTACTTTGTTTGCACTTATACACTATTAAGCTAGAGCGTGCTGTTGAAAAGCGTGAAGCTGACTTTACCAATGTTTCAGCGCAGGTCAATCATGATATGGAAGCCGTGAGTAACTTATTAACGGCCATGTTTACTTTGTATAAACAGCCTCCTCATCAAGAGTTTAGTCACTTGTTGCTTAAGGGTGTTAATCAACACAAAGGTTATTACTATCATCATTTTGCTGTTCAAGGCTCGGAGGTTGTTGGTAAAGGAGAATTTGCGTTATCTACACGTGCTATTTCTCAGTGGCAGCAAGTTATCGCTTTGGGGCCATCGTTTAATACAACGCTTGCATTGATGCCGTCTTTATCGGCAGTTGCCTATGTCGATGATGATGGATTTGCGTATGTAGCTAGACGTAATAAAGATCAAAGTTTATTTTTGACGGAAATATTAAACGGTAAATTTAAACCTGAATTTTCGCCAAATAAGCTTTCTTCAAGCCCTATAATTAAAGTAAATGACAAAGCGTATTTTGCAATAGGTCGACAGCGAGAGATTGACTCGCACGATTATATTATTTTAATTTATGATATACAGACGATCTCGGCTTGGTTAAAAAAGATCTCTCCGGCGAGCAGTGGAGAGTATGTTTTTATGAATCAATTTCATCAAATTATCGCCAGTTCAAAAAATGAAATAGCACAAGCAACAAAGTTAAAACCTTATTGGCCTAAATTAGCTGAACACCATCAAAAATCAACGGTGTTAACAAGCGATAAAAACTACTTTATGCAAGCGATGGGAAATTTACCCATCCACGCTGCATTTTATGAATCTAAATCACAATTAGTAACCCCGATTCAATACGAAATACTATTAGAGTTTATGTTTTTGACACTATTTTTAAGTTTGATGTTTTGTGTGTTTTTTTGGTTAAGCCAGCGTATTTTTGTGAAGCCGATGACCCGCTTAATGCATTATTTAGAGCAAAATGATGAACAGCAAAGTGAGCAGCTTAATTACAAAGTACCACTGAACTGGCAACCTTGGTTTTCTAAAGTAAAGCGTGTGTTTATTAAAAATGAACAATTAGTAGAATCGTTACAAAACGCAAATAAAAAATTAGATAAACAGGTACAGCTACAATCCGAAAAATTAAAGCGCAGTTACGAAGCCAAAGAGCGTCACTTAGCTTTGCTAAATACCATGCTCAATAGTGTGCCAGATCTTATTTATTTCAAAAATATCGATGGCTCCTTTTTAGGATGTAATAAAGCATTTGAAGCTTATATAGGTAAAGAGCAAACAGCGTTGGTTGGTAAATGCATGGAAGAAATAAGTGATGATGACGAGCAAATTAGTATTCTTGAGAAGCAGGTATTACAAAATCGTAACGATATTCAACAGCGTATAGATACAGAAGACAAATCTTATCAATTAACTATAGCTCCTTTTTATAATGAGCATCAACACTTGTTGGGTACAATGGGAATAGGGCGCGATATAACCGAGCAGCAGCAAACGTTATATGCTTTAAAAGCGTCAGAATCTAAATTTAGAAGTGCGATTGAATTTGCTGCAAATAGCGTTATGTTGTTATCGCTTGAGCACACTATTTTACAGGTTAATAAAGCCGCTCGAAAACTATTTGTTGAACAGCCCGTTTTAGTTGGAGAGCCACTTAAAGCGCTGTTTGATAATAACCAATGGCAAGAGATAGAGGCCACCTTGGCCCAGCTACTTGATGATAAGAAAAAAGTTTATCATTTAACGTTAGCGCAAGTAAATCTCGCTAGTTGGCTGCAAATGAGTGTATCGCTTGTGTGGGACGAAAAACGCGATCCATCTTATTACGTGATCCACTTACAGGATGTAAGTGCACTTACTAAAGCGAAACACGATGCGGAGCGTGCAACTCTTGCTAAAAGCCGGTTTATCGCTAATTTAAGCCATGAAATACGTACCCCTCTTAATGCAGTATTAGGTTTACTTGACATGCTTACAGAGCAAGGGCTTACTCAAAAACAGCGAAAACAAACGGGGCAAGCTAAGCATGCTGCGCAGAGCTTGCTGCTAATGCTAAACCGAATGCTTGATTTTGCTCGTGTAGAGAGCGCACAGGCTGAACTGAAATTAACGCCGTTTAGTGTTGTTGAGCTCATTGATATTTGCGAGAGCCTAACGGCGCCTTTGTGTGAAAACAAAGATGTTGAGTTTGTGATTGATGTAGACCCTTTAATCGCCCCAGTTTTAATGTGCGATAGTATTCGTTTACAACAAATACTAGGTAATCTATTAACGAATGCAGTTAAGTTTACTAAAGCAGGGTCAATCACGCTTAAAATGGATTTGCTCAAAGATGGAATTGCTGAGCAGGCGATTTGCTTTCGAGTTATTGATACTGGAAACGGTATAGATAAAATAGATCAAAGGCGTCTATTCGATGCCTTTACTCAAGGGGACGAATCGTCGACACGAAAGCATCAAGGCGTTGGCTTGGGTTTAGCTATTGTTAAACATGCGGTTTCGTTAATGGGCGGCGATATTGCTTTAAAAAGTGATAAAGGACATGGGAGTGAATTTTACTTTAGTATTTCACTACATGTCGATACAACAACACACTACTCATTACCAAGCGATACGTTGAGTATTGTTTCAGAGCAAAGTCGGGAGTTAAATCGTGTCACGGAGGCTTTTTCACAATTAGCTCGCGTTGATTTGAATGAAGCTTCAAAGTCCCCACTAAAGCTTGCAGAGACTAAACAATTAATCATAGATGCAACGGATCTCCCTATATTGCTAAAGGTAAAAGAAATAAAGGATTCGTTAACGTCAAATGCCACTTCCATTATTTTAATAAATCATCAGCAAACAGTAGATTTATCGACGATTGAGTCTTTAGATATCCACTATATTAAGGCTTCAGCACTTGGTCAGCGACTGTTTAATTTAAGCTCGCATCTTGAACCGAGGTTTAAAAGTGGTGAAGTTATTTTAGATTCAGGGAAAGGTAATCAGGATATAGCAGGTCTCTTAATATTAGCAATTGACGATAATCAATTAAATTTAGACATTATCAATAGTGTACTGTGCCAAGCTGGAGCTAATGTTGTTGTTGCTTTAAGTGCCCAAGAGGGGATGGAATTATTATCAGGGTTGAGACCTGATTTAATTTTAATGGATGTCCAAATGCCACATATAGATGGCTGCCAAGCAACAATATTAATCCGCCAACAGTTTGACGCAGAACAACTCCCTATTTTTGCATTAACAGCACATTGCGAGCCGGCAGATATTGAGCGTTCCTTAGGCTGTGGTATGAACAAGCATTTAGTGAAACCTGTTGTGGCTAACGTATTGATTGAGGCAATAGCTGAGTTATCGCTCTCTAAACCTTGTTTTTTTGATAGATCATTTGCTTTAGCGCAGTTTAATTTAGACGAAACGTTACTAAATACGATGATGGATAAATTTGCTGAATTGTGTGAAACCCAGTTAATACAAATAAAGGAGAGTACCAATGAAGTTGATTTGGTACGCTTAGTGCATAGTATCAAAGGAGTCGCAGGTAATTTAGGCTTTAAAAGACTATCGTATTGCGCGCAGCAATGTGAGAAGCACCTTAAAACAACTAATAGCCTAGATGAATCTATCGAAATTACCATGCAAGCATTCATTATGCAGTTAAAACAGGTTATTGTTTTTATAAAAGTTTAGGAGCTCAGGATGTCAAAAAAAGCGAAAGTACTGATTGTTGATGACGATCCTATCAATCGGTTAGTACTAGAGAAAACATTGAATGCTGAGCATGACGTATTTTTAGTTGGAAGCGGTGAAAAAGCACTGACCTTTGTAGAAACAATGCAAGTTGACTTAATTATACTTGATGTAGTGATGCCAGGGCTTAATGGTTATGAAGTGTTGGTTAAGCTAAAAGAAAACCCAATCACACACGCGATACCAGTTATTTTTATATCCGCTAATCACAGCCATGAAGATGAATCTAAAGGTTTAGAACTTGGTGCTATGGATTATATAACTAAGCCATTTAGCGCCTCTATAGTTCGCGTAAGGGTACGTAATCAGTTATTAATAAAGCAAAAAAATGACTTGCTAGAAATGCTAGTTTCAATAGATGGCTTAACAGAAATACCGAATAGACGTTATCTTGACGAAAACCTCTCCCGAGAGTGGCAAAAAAGCAAACGCAGTGGCTTACCTCTTTCCGTTATACTTATGGATATAGATCACTTTAAACGCTACAACGATTATTACGGACATCGTGCTGGTGATGATTGTTTAAAAAAAGTAGCCCACGCGTTGGTTGGTGAGTGTGAGCGAGGAAACGATTTTATTGCTCGCTATGGCGGGGAAGAATTTGCCGCTGTATTACCCGAAATTGGTAAGCTGGAGGCAGTCGCATTTGCAAGTAAATTACGAAAAGCAGTTAATAGTTTAAACATAGAGCATACAGAGTCACTCAACGCTAACCACATCACCATTAGTATTGGTATAGCAACGACTGAAAGTGGCAAAATAGGCGCAGAGCACACTCTTTTAGAAGAAGCTGACATAGGCCTGTATGCGGCTAAGGATGCCGGGCGAGATAGAATAGTCGCACGCTAAAAACTTAATATACAAAAACGCCAATATTCATATATTGACGTTTTTCGTCTCAAACACTTTTTATTGGTTACTGCGCGATCATACCTAAAGCGGTTTCACCAATGCCCACTAACTTATCATTTTTAAATACAAGTGGCGTACATTCATCTTTCGTTGTTTTAGAATCTGAATGCTTGCTATGAGTTACATAAAAAAGTACTTGGTATACATCGTCATCTTTTTTTAATAGCTCTGTGAAATTAGGTGTTTTTAATTGCGCTAAAACAGATTGATAACTGCTATCCATTTTTAGCTCTGATATAGCTTCACGATTATTTTTATGTTGTGCTTGCCAGCTAGATGAATTCTTACCAGCCCAATGAGTCTCAGCTTCACCATCTGATACGGCAATAACACAGCCTGTTAAAAATGGAGCGACTAAAGCGGCTGCTAAAAGTGATTTTTTCATTTTTATTTACCTTAATAAGATTTTTAATTGGTTATTAGCTGTATCAAAGCAAAGAGTAGACCATATTTATAAATTGTTATTAATCAGTTTGTTAAGTGGGTTAGGCTGTTTTTATTTAATAAAATATTAAATGTATTAGTAAAAACAGCCATTTTTTAGTTTATTTGATTACTACAATAAAATCATTACACCAAGCGGTTGCGTGATTCGCCTTTGGTAAATGCAGCAATATTTAAACTTACTTCATTAATTAAACGAACAATAGATTCAGTGCTTGCCCATGCTATATGTGGAGTAAGTAAAAGGTTATTACCTTTGTAATTAGCAAGTGGGTTTGAAAGCTCAGCAGGTTCTTTAGTTAGTACATCAACACCGGCTCCAGCAATTAGGTTTTGCTCAAGCGCTGTAGCTAAGTCGGATTCGTTAATAATTCCACCACGTGCTGTATTAATAATTATAGCGCTTGGCTTCATCATTTTAAGCTCATTAAGTGCAATTAAATCACGTGTTTCATCTGTTAGCGGGCAGTGTACGCTGATTATATCGGCTGTTTTAATGGTCTCTTCAAAAGGGATACGGCCATCACGACATGTAACACCTTTGCGCTCTGCAACAATAACATTTGCGCCAAATGCTTCGGCCACTTTAGCTACGCCTTGACCTAACGTACCACCGCCTATAATGGCAAATGTTTTGCCTTGTAAGTCGTTAAAGCTGTAATCGAGTATGCAAAACATGTCACTTTTTTGCCAAGCGCCTTGCAGGCAATCAGCTTGGTAGCGGTGTGTATTACCCAGTAAGTTAGTAATTAAAGAAAATGTATGCTGAACAACAGAAGGGGTTGAATAGCCTGCTACGTTAGTAACAGCAATACCAAACTCTTTTGCGGCTTCTAAATCAACATTGTTAGTCCCTGTAGCACTAACACAAATAAGTTTTAATTTTTTTAATTGGCTAATCGTTCCTCGATTTAAAACTACTTTATTAGTTATTAATACATCAGCGTCTTGGCAATGTTCAATAACTTGCTCTGGGCTGGTAAGTTCATAAATCGTTAATTTACCAAGTTGTTCAATACATGTAAGAGGCGTTTTAGCTAACGTTGCGTTATCAAGAATAGTAATGTTCATTATGGCCCTAAAATAAGTGGATCTGAAAGAGTTAAAATCGTAAAAAAAAGAGGCTTACGATCTATCAAAAATCTAAAATATGGGCTTAAGGTACTACGAAAGAAAGGCTTTGTTAATGGTATTACTACCAAATAATGAGAGAGTTTTGTAGTAGTGGTCTGCCCACTAGTAGGTTGAGAACATGGTATTTTGCTAAACTGATCAGTTTTTTTGCACTTATAAGCAAGCCTATGGTCATAGAAAGTAATGAAACTCGACTTTAAATAGATTTATTAGCGAGTTGCTAAGAATAAAAATCATTTTTTGGTTATTTCGCATTTTAGATTGGCTGAGTTATAATCGAATATAGACATAAACGGTACGCTTTGGTGTGCTGTTTTTTAACATTATAGATGTAGTAATGAGTGAATTAGAAGATAAGTACGCTGATATAAGACCCTATAACGATGATGAAGTTACGGCTTCGCTATCGCGTTTAATCAACGATAATGCATTTATTGATGTGATTGCAAAGTACAATTTACCGCGTTTTTTATCGGCGGTGCCCTTTATTACACGCCCATTAGTAAGAAGGCAGTTGCGCAAAAAATGGGGAAGTGTAAGCACCGTTGAGGATGTACAAAATGAAGTTGCGCAATATCTTAATAAATTAGTAAAACGCACTACTTCAAAAGTTACTTTTTCGGGGCTTGATAAATTAGATCCAAACCAAGCTTATCTATTTATTTCTAACCACCGCGATATTGTACTCGATCCTGCATTAGTTAACTGGGGATTGTTCCAGTATAAAATGAAAACAGTGCGTATTGCTATTGGCGATAATTTATTGCAAAGACCTTACATCACTGAGCTTATGCGCTTAAATAAAAGCTTTATTGTGAAACGTTCGACCAAAGCGCCAAAAGAGATGTTAAGAGCGCTGACTCAGCTTTCATCCTACATTTATGATTCACTAATAAGTGGTAACTCTATCTGGATTGCACAAAAAGAAGGGCGCGCAAAAGATGGTTTTGATCAAACAGATCCAGCGCTTCTAAAAATGCTACAGCTAAATGGTAGAAAGCAAAAGAAACAATTTGGCGATTATATTAAAGAGTTAAAAATAGTGCCTGTTTCTATATCGTATCAATATGAGCCGTGCGCTATTGCCAAAGCTAAAGAGCTTTATCATAAGCAACACCACGGTGAATACACTAAATCAGCGGGCGAAGATATCGCCAGTATTGTTGAAGGGTTTAGTGCTGCAAAAGGACATGTGCATTTAGCATTCGGAAAGCCGATAGAATCGCACTGTGATAGTGCTGAGGAACTTGCAAAAACGATTGATGAACAAATTGTCGATTCGTTTTATTTGCACCCAGGGAACTACATTGCTGGTGGCTGTAAAAAAGAAGTGATTAACTCACCTGATACCGCTACGTTTGAACAGCGTATGGCGAGTGTACCCGATGAACTAAAGCCACTGGTATTGGCTATGTACGCCAAGCCATTTCATCGTAAAACTGAAATTAATACAAATAACTGCGAACATTAATCGGTTAGTTATTATAAAAGCAGCAATTTAATTGCTGCTTTTTTTTTGCTTAAAAAAAACGCTATACTAAAAGTCCGATTCTTTTAAGTGGTATTCACTTTATGCAACAAATTGAAATATTTGATATTCCAAGTCCTTGCAAGAGTATTTGCTTAGTGAATAATAGAGGGTATTGCAAGGGGTGTTATCGCAGTCGTGATGAGCGTTTTACTTGGAATTCCCTGACCAACAGCGAAAAGAAAAAAGTGCTCAGTTTATGCCAGCAGCGCTATAAGCGTTACTTGCAAAAGCAGCAGCAAAATATAGCATTTAATAGTACTACAGAGCAGCATGGTTTCGATTTTTAAATTTTAAATTATATTTTGCCCGCAAAGCATAGACAGTCCCATTACTATTTAATTTAGTTAAAGCATGTTGTAATTTTTTAACTAAATTTTTATTTTTTTTATGTAAGTAGTGATAAATTGGGTAGGTCATTAGTACTTCTTTTTCGAAACAACCGGTGGGCGAAGGTATTGATTTATTATCCATGAAAAAATCAAGTAACAAAGCACCTTCTACCTTTTTTTGAGCTAGCAAGTTCAGCTGTGTATTCATATTTTTTACTTCAATAATATTCCCCACAAAGTTTGTACTTGCTAAATAACGTTTTTGTACTGGATAGCCTGCTAAAATAGCTACGTTTTTTAGTTGCTCTAACGTATTAGGCTGACAAGCTTTATATAATACTAAATTAAATTGCAGCAGTTCGTAGTCAACTCTAATTAAGTTATTAAAATTGTTTTCGACACTAATATCACGGCCTAGCTGCCCATCAAGGACACCATTATTAGCCGCTAAAAGTGCATTTTTACGGTTAAAGTCGATAACATGTATTTTATGGCCAATGTCGGTGTAGGCTAGCGTTAATAACTCAAGAACATAATTTGCTTGTGGAGTACTTTCTGGGCGGTTAAAAGTGAGGTTGTATTGATGAGCAAAACATGGTGCACTGAACAATAAATAAACTAATAATAACAAGGTGCTAAGGCGTTGATGCACTATCACTTCCAATTGCAGTAAAAATCAATAAAATGAGAGGCTGATAATAGCAAGTTGCTTACCTTTTGCCCAGTTTGTCTGAGTAGCATTTTTATAAAATTAATGAGGAAATACTGTGAGTTTTAATTTATGTTTGTTACCGCGTGAAGAAAAATACCAAATTCAGCTCGATTATGAAGCATCATTCTGGGCATATCAAATCAAGCGTAATAAAAAAACACGTGAACAAGTGTACAACACCATTCATAGTCGTCCGATTGCTGAACAAATGTTTTTAAAGCAGCAATTTGAGCAGTATTTGGCACTGATGCTGAGCTAGGCATGTATAGGGTTGAAGTATTAGATAGAATTAAAACGCCACTTGTTAATAAATTTTATGATCAATACAGCGTCAAAGGACGGGCTAATAAACAAGATCAACTTTGGGTTGTTTATTATAAAGCTGAAATAGTTGCCGCATGTAGGTTGCAAAATAAGGATGATTTTTTATTTTTGTCGACGGTTTTTGTAGCGCCAGAATATAGGTCTAAAGGCCTTGCAAAGTTACTTATCTCAACGCTATTAAAGCGCCAAAATAAAACTATTTATACCTTTGCTTATAAAAACTTAGCAGATTTATACCATTCTATTGGTTTTAACCAAGTGTTAACATATACTCTTGCGTTGCAAGCGCTTTTTAATATTTACACACACCGCAATATCGTCGCCCTAAAGTACCCATAATAGTAAAATAACAATATGGAATAAGCATGAGCAAAGACGTCAACTGGATCATAAGTTGTTTTATCGTTTGCATAGCGATCTTAAGCTGCCAAGTAAGCGCACAAGTAAAGCGTTTATCTCCTAGTGAGGGCTTATCACAAAGCTATGTTAACACCATGCTGATTGATAATAATGGGTACTTATGGCTTTCGACTGAAGCTGGGCTTAATCGCTATGATGGTTATCAAGTACTTTCTATTAATGGTCCTAATGGTGAATTAGAGGAAGCTATTATTGATCGAATTTACCAAGATCCTGACGGTCATATTTGGATTGCATCCTTACTTGCAGGATTATTTAGATACGATCCTGCAACTGATTCATACAAGCAATTTATAACCAAACCCACCAGTGAAGAGCAAATAATTAATCAATCTGTTTTTAGTATGCTTGCCGTTGACAATAAAACGTTATGGATTGGGCGCGGTCGGGATTTTGCTAAACTTGATATTGAAAGTGGCGATATAACATCTATTTTTGAACTGCCCAGCGAATACAAAGACACCCTCATTAGAAAGTTATTTCATTACAACGGTTATATATTTATTGGCACTACTCATGGGGCTTATGTTTTTGATATTGCTAGTAAGCAAATACGGCCACTACAGCACTTAAAAGGAGAGGCTAATCATATTTATCAAAATAATGTGAAATCGTTTGCTTTAGGTGAAAATAATCAGCTGCTGGTCGGTGCGGTCAAGGGGTTATATCAGGTCGATATTAGTAATTTGTCAGGGATGTTTGAGCGCCCAGATCTAACCTTTAAAAGTAAAGTGTTGTTAGCTAATTTAAATATTTGGGAAATAGCGAATGAGCAGGGCAAGCTTGATTTAGCCACTGACAAAGGGCTATTTAAGTTTGATTTACACAGTGGCGAACTGATTAAAAATACACGTATAACAGAGAGTAAATACACACTTGCTGATACCAGTATTATTGATATGGCAAAAGATAAATCGGGTGGAATATGGGTAGCGACCAAAACAGATGGCGCATTTTATTTATCAAATGACAATTATCATTTTAATAATGTTGATGGTAGCTCAATTAGAGGCGATGGGTTATCGCATCATTCTGTTTGGGGAATTACAGAGTACAAAGATAAATTATGGCTTGCTACGCATAACGGTATCACAGAGGTTGATTTAAAAAATAATATTGGAAAGGCTTATCTAAAAAATTATCAAGTAGATTTATTAACTACCGAATTTACTGTTTATGAAGTTATGCCTTATAAAGATAAATTATGGCTTTATAGCAATCGTGGGCTATTTATTTTTGATCCCATTACGCATCAAATCAGCGAACCTAAAACAAAAAATTCAGCTAATCAGCAGCAAATAACAGGTTGGGTGCATGGTGTTACTTTAATGCCAAATGGTGATTTGTATTATGTGCATTCTGATCATGGTGTATTTGTTTATAATATTGATAGTCAAATAGTGACTCGATTAGGGGGAGAAATAGCACAGTTTGAGCCCTTTTTAGTATATGGTTTTTTACCACCACTTACTAATAAGCCAGATTCACCATTGTTTTTTAATGCGGGGATTTTATATCAAATAAACCCTGATAGTTTAGCGCTTAAGGTCATTTATAAAGTGCCTAAACAGCACGAAAACATTGCTATCAGTGTGTTGTCGTATGTAATGGATAATAATAATGTTTTATGGATATCACTATCTAACTTTGGCTTAATTGGCGTCAATGCTTCTACCTATGAGCTTGTACACACAATTGACTTAGAAAAAAATAAACTAGGTACTTTGCTTTATAATATGGTACTTGATGATGAAGGGATGATTTGGATGAGTAGCCATAAAGGAATTTGGCGACTAAATCCTAAAACGCTACATTTTCAACAGTTTACTGTATCCGAAGGATTGCTCTCTGCTGAATTTAATAGCAATGCAATGGCACAGCTAAAAGATGGCCGTATTGCTTACGGTGGTTTAAAAGGTTTTACTTATTTTCACCCGATGGAGAATAAAAACCTTCGCTCACTTATCGATCATGTCAATATCACGGGTGTTGATTTAATGTCGCGAGACCTATCACTTGATTTAAAGCAGCCACTTAACGAAGTGGTTTTAAATCATGATGATATAGGGCTAGAAGTGGCATTTTCAGCCATGGCTTTTAGCAATCAAGAACGTATTATTTACGAGTATCAACTCGATAACGGACAAAAAACGTATACACGTAATAACAATCGAGTTTTGTTCCCTAAATTAAATCCCGGTAATTATCAACTAAAAGTATGGGCGAAAGATCCGCTTACTGGTGAATATACTCCCCCAGCGATTTTAAAAATAAAAGTTAAATACCCTTTATGGCGTGCTCCATATTTTGTGGTGCTATATGGCGTGCTATTTATTGCTTTTGTGGCAATGTGGGTAATGCGCCGTAATAAAATTCAGCGCATTTTATTAGCTGCTAATAAAGAGAGTAAAGAAAGTGAAGCGCGTTTAAAAATAGCGTTAGAGGGCAGTGAATCAGGTGTGTGGGATTGGAAATCAAGTAGCCCAAGTATTTATCAGCCCCGTTTACGTGACGAGTTAGGCTACGAAAGTGAAACGGTTAATCTTGATGAATATTTAACTAAAATTCATCCACAAGATAAGCAGCTATTTCGTTTAGAGTGGTTAGAGTTTTTATCTACCGAAAAGGGGTATTTTAATTGCACTTACCGTTTACGTCACGCTAAAGGTCATTGGCGCTGGTATAAGGATTTTGGAAAAGTAGTTGAGTGGGATGGAAAAACCCCTCAAAAGGTAGCGGGAACATATACAAATATGACCCGAGAAATGGTGTTCGAAGAGCATGCCTTACTCTTTACCGCTGCATTTGAACAAACTCGAGATTGGGTGTTCATACTCGACAAAAATTTAAATATTCGCGCTTCAAATAAATCATTGCAAACAGCTTTTAATTTTTCAGCCGAGTCTTTGTCTAGTCGGTCTTTAAACTTAGGGATCTCGCGTAGCGCGCTTTTTGATTATTTACGTATCGTGCAAAAGTTATTGGTAGGAGAGCATTTTTCTTGTGAGGATAGTGTAATGCTCGCTAATGGCGAGGTGCGCCATGTATTAGTAAAAATAAGCGCGGTGGCCGATAACGATCAATCTCTGAGTAGCTATGTCATTATTTTAACGGATATAAGCGCACAAAAAACAGCTGAAAATGAGCTTCACTTACTGGCCAATTATGATGTATTAACGGGCTTGCCAAATAGGGCTCTTTTTAATGACCGTGTTGAACATGCATTAGAGCAAGCAAAGCATTATCAATGCAAAGTTGCACTGTTACATATAAATATTAAACGCTTTAAATATTTTAACGATTCATTAGGGCATGAGGTTGCAGACGAGCTAATTAAAAAAGTGGCTAAGCGATTAAAACTTACTTTGCGGCCATCAGATAGTATTGCTCGCTTTGGTGGAGATGAGTTTGTAGTGCTTGTTGAAGATATTCATCAAATTGAAGAGGTTTTATTAATATGCACCAAGTTAATGGATTGTGTGAATAAAAATATTAGTATTGGCGGGCAAGTGGTAAATGTGAACTTAAGTATTGGTATCGCTATTTCGCCGGATGATGCGCAGCAAAAAAGCGCGTTACTAAAAGCTGCCAATATTGCGCTTTACCATGCTAAAGATTCACTTGAAGGAAGCTATCAATTTTATAAACAGGAAATGAATCAGCGAGTACAAAAAGCGCTTCATTTAGAATCACAATTGACTAAAGCATACCAAGAACATGAGTTTTGTAATTATTACCAGCCGATTATCAATTCTCAAAGCTATAAAACAGAAGGATTTGAGGTATTATTACGTTGGCCTGAAAATAAACTAGTACAAACTCAGGAGTTTTCTTTGGCCGCTGAGGGCATAGGCTTAATCACAAAAATAATGCTGCAAACATTGGCTCGTGCTTTGAGCGAACTAAAAGAGTGGCGTAAAATTTCACCCGACCTTTATTTGTCTATAAATCTATCTGCACTTGATTTTGAATTTGAAGAATTAGTCCCAGAGATAATAAAGGCATTAAGTACCGCTGGCGTGCCATCAAAAGCAATTGTATTTGAGATCACTGAATCAATACTAATGCGCGATTCAAAACATGCTTTACACAGTATGGAGATGCTTAAAAATTTAGGCTGTAGGTTGTACATGGATGATTTTGGTACAGGTTATGCCTCATTGACTTATTTAAAGCGCTTTCCTATTGATGTATTAAAAATAGATCGCAGCTTTGTGCAAGATATAGGTATTGATTACGGCGACGAGGCAATTATCCAATCTACATTGACATTAGCTCACAGTTTAGGAAAAGAATGTGTTGCTGAAGGTGTTGAAAGTTCGCACCAACTCGCCTTTTTAAAAGAGTTAGGCTGTAAGCATTTTCAGGGCTATTTATTCAGCCGACCGGTTCCTAGTCAAGACGTACCGTTTTTAGTGCTGCGTGATTGGGAGGATATATTTACCCAAAGTATGGGGAGTTAGATTGTTGATTTAATAAATTAGGCTCTAGGGCGTGTTGACCTTTGTAGATTGAAATTTGTTCAATCTAGGGGCGATTTAATCGCGGCGCGAGGTTTGACATTTATACTGCGTTATCGCCTGTTTATGGGGAATAACCACACGACATAGGATCTGCCTTGCCTAAATACCAAACGTACTGCTGCAAAATCAATCACAAAAG
>NZ_PNDU01000060.1:0-41844 GCF_005886635.1 Pseudoalteromonas sp. S558
AGACTTGTGTATAAGAGACAGGGCCAAACGCGGGTAGATCACTATGAAAGCTTAAGCTTTCTTCTCCGTCTGGGTAATAAAGGCACACCGCCACACTAAATTCGACACCCGTAAGATCAGTTATTTGCTGTTGTAATTGGCCTAAAAGAGGGAACCAAGCACTGTGACGACCATGATATGAAGGAAAAAGCTGGGATTGTTCTAATTTAGGATCTAAAAAAATCATTCGCCAAGGAAAAATACGTATTTCACTACCATCGGGCATTTGCATAAATTCAGGCTCATTAAAATTACAATGTGATGCTAACCATTCATATATGGCAGTACTTTGTGAGCGAGGCATAAACTGTGAATGGTAAGACGCATCACAACTTAGTGGCAGCTTCATTTATTAATTCCTTTCATGTTAATACTTATTCTAATCTGAGCCTAGTCGCTTTTAGCTCATTAAACGCAATATTTGCTCTAAAATTAATAATACAGCCCACTAACTAGCGGGCTGTTTGTCTATCACTTAACTTAAGTTATTTAATGATAGAGAGTAATGCTGGGTTTGTAACTAGATTACGCACGCCATGAGCATGATCTTCGTTAAAGGTGTTACTTTCACACCATTTACCAATGCTGTTTATATCTACTTTAGCTACTTTTGGTTTAACTGACCATGTTACTTGAAAAGGAGAGCCTGCTTCGTTATAACTAGGGCCAGTAGTTGAACCGCTATAAACAACAGGTTCACCCGTATTTATAGGTGTAGCAATCGCTTGATAGTAACCATTAACAGATGACACAGTGCTTATTTCAGTAAAATCAAGTGCGTTAGCATCGTTTACTAATACGTATACTTGCGCTTCAACACGTAGTTGCGGATTTTTAATCGAATCACTCAAACAACTACCCAGTGTAGGGCCTGGTTTAACTATTGCTGATGTATGAACGTTATGCACTTCAATTGTATCGCCAACTGAAAGTGCACCGTGAATACTTGGACAAATCTGTGCTTTTATAGATTTACTCTCGTTTTTAGTTAAAGCACCTGAATACAAATAACCACTTTGAAACCCTTTTCCGTCGCCATTACCAGCATATTTACTAAATTCCCCACCGGCATGCTCTGCGTTTTTATGAAAATGGATATTACATAAGTTCATCTGTGATGAGGCAGGGGATGGCGAAAAAACGACGATGTTTTCGCCAGTAAGGTTATCAATATTACGTGGTGACTGCGGTCCAAAACCTCTATGTTCTGTACTTTTAGCAAGTGCTACGCGCTGCATTTTTAGGACATTGTCACTCACGCTTTCATGGTTAGCCTTAGCAACGGTATTACAAGAAACGAGGGTTAGTGCAGCAGAAATCAAGCTTATTTTTACTTTTAGTGTCATTTAGTTAGTGCCTGTAAAGTTATTTATTACGTGGTCAGTTAATTAGCAGATCTAATTGCTTATAAAATAAGAACTATTTAATAGATAAATCGTATTTTAAAACGAGGGCGTCGATATAGCGAGTGCGCAACGTACTTTGCTTTTCATGATCGGCCCCATGACTTAATACGCGGTTTAAAAGCTTCATAGCGGGGTGTAACTGAGTACGTTCGTCCTGATCTAAACTTGCTTTACTGCGCAGCTCAGTAATATCGTCAACAACGAGCCTACCAATATCAACCGATACTATTTCGTCAATTAGTCCGTTTTGGGTAAGTACGCCATACTTGCTGCACAAAAACTGTTGCCACACTTGTTGTAAATGCTCGTCTATTTCGCAGCCAAATAATTCTTCGCTAAACTTGAACCCTTGTTGAGCTAGTTTTGTTAAGCTGGCGGTGTATTGTTGTGCAAAGTAATTAAAAGCATGACTCGATGACTCTATTTTTTGTTTTAGTAAGCCTTGCCCCCAATTTACACAACCTCGGGGGTAGTAATCGTCATACTCTTCGCATTCATACAAACCTGAATATGAGCTACAACTCAGCTGACTTTTAATGCAATAGCTTGGTTTGGGGAAAACGCTGCGCTCTTGCCACGCTAAAAGCATGTCTGCATCTATATTTAATGCTTGGCATAGTTCATCGGTATTATAAAAATGAGTTGCTAAGTAGTCAGATAAACGCATAAAGCCTCTGGTATTGTTAAAATAAAAAGCACTGTTTATATATACAGTAATTCATTTTGTATTACCAAACTCAATAACACAAGAGATATTATAATTAAATGTGGGCTTACACCTCCAAAAATACCGGTAAGTATGTTACAAATAGCGCAAGTTTTATAAATATTGAATTTTTATGCGCACCCTAGAGCAAATTAAACAAGCAAGCCTTATTACAGCGATTAAAACGCCATACTTAGCAAATGGTGAAATAGACCTAGCAAAATACGATGAACTCGTTGAAATACAAATTGCAGCGGGCGTTGATGGGATTGTAGTAGGTGGTACAACAGGCGAAGGCCAGTTAATGAACTGGGAAGAGCATTTAATGCTTATAGCGCACAGTGCAAACAAGTACGGTGACAAACTGGTTATTGTTGGTAATACCGGTAGTAACAACACGCGTGAAGCGATTAAAGCAACAAAATATGGCTTTGCCAGCGGTATGGATGCGGCACTGCAAATTAACCCATATTACGGTCGCACGTCTATTGCGGGTGTTAAAGAGCACTTTAAGCGTGTGCTTGATATTGGTCCAGCCTTTATTTACAACGTGGCAGGGCGCACAGGGCAAGATTTAACGCCAGACATAATAGAACCACTTGCTAAGCACGAGTATTTTATTGGTGTTAAAGAATGTGGTGGTAATGAGCGTATTGCCCATTATGAGCAACAAGGTATAGCATGTTGGTCGGGTAACGATGACGAAAGCCACGATGCACGCCACATTCATAAAGCGCACGGTGTTATATCGGTTACATCTAACCTTATTCCTGGCTTGTTCCGTGAGTTAATGGATACAAAAAATGATACGTTAAATGCTTCGCTACAACCATTAATGAACTGGTTGTTCTGTGAACCAAACCCGATTGCTATTAATACCGCGTTAATGATGACAGGTGCAGTAAAACCTGTATTTAGATTACCGTATTTACCGCTTAGCGATGAGCAACAAAAAATCGGTTTACCACTTATAAATCAGTTAAATGAAGCTGATGTAGTGGGTGGCAAAGCTGACTTTATAGATATAAAAAATATTGCTCTACTTTCTTAGTAATATGAGCCAGCACTGAATAATTATTAGTTGCTGGCTTTTATTTGATGATTATTTACTTTTATTGCTATTGTCGGTAAAATTCCCGCCCTTGTAATTAATAAAATACTCCTATCTGTGAAATTTGTTGTTGAAAAACTCGCTATATGGATAAAGCCGGAACAGCGACAAATAAAAAAAAGTACTTGGTTTGATTCCTCAGTATTCGATTTAAGTTGGGTGCCTGCGATGCAGCGACGCCGAATGACTCCTTTTATCAAAATGACGCTCAATACCGCTTACCAAGTTAGCGCTAAGGGGAATTACGTTAATTTACCGAGTGTTTTTTCGTCTCGTCATGGGGACTTTCATAAAACAGCGAATTTACTGGTTGATATAGTTAATAATCAGCCTTTGTCACCAACCGGTTTTGGATTAAGTGTGCACAATGCGGCGTCAGGGCTTTTTAGCATAATACAAGGCAATACAAGTGCCTCAACATCCGTTGCTGCGGGGACAGAAAGCTTTATTTATGCATTAATTGATGGCTATGCCCGACTTATTGATTGTGAACAGCAAAAAATATTAATCGTGCATACGGACGAGACGCTGCCTGAAATTTATAGCCAATACGCAGATGAAGAACAAATAGCACATTCAGTTGCATTAGTAATTCGTGCCGCAAATGAGGGAGAAGCGCATTTTAGTTTGCAAAAAATACTTAATACACACAAAAATAACAATAAGTTACCATTAAGTATTCAATGTGCAAGAGCTTTGCATGAGCACAATAGTGCGTTACTTGTTCACAGCGGCCTTAAACACGATTGGCAGCTTACTTACCATGCTTAACAATGCATTGAGGGCCAGTGGACTCGCATGGCGGGTAATTGCTACTGCGTTTTGCTTTTCAATATTTGGGCTCGGGGGTTTAGCACTTGCCTGTGTGGTTTTTCCTGCTCAACGTTTATTTGAAAGTGACCGCAGCAAACAAAAGCATAATGCGCGTAAAACGGTACACTTTTGTTTTAAATTTTTTGTAAGTTTAATGCATGCAACGGGTGTTATTCGCTTTCATGTTAAAGATAAAGTTTTAATAGAGCGCTTAAAAGGCCAACTGATTTTGGCAAATCATCCTTCTTTAATAGATGTTGTTGTTTTAATTTCGGTAATAAAAAACGCAGATTGCGTCGTTAAAGCACATTTATTTAAAAACCCTTTCATGCGAGGTGTGATCAAAAGTGCGGGCTACATAAGCAATGACGATCCTCAAGAGCTGTTAAGAGAATGCGAGCAAAGCTTAAAAAAAGGCAATAACTTAATTGTATTTCCTGAAGGAACACGTACAGAGTCCCAAAAAGCATTAAAGTTTAAACGTGGTGCAGCAAATATTGCGATTAGGTGTAATGCACCTATCACTGCTTTTTTGATACATATGAAACCAAGTACCTTAACGAAAGGGACACCTTGGTACAAGGTTGCATCACTTCAGGCACATTTTTCCATGGCGCTTGCGAGCAAACCGTTTAATCGTACTGCTTACGACAACGATGCGCCAGCAATGCAATCGCGTCAATTGACTAAAGATTTACAACATTACTTTACACAAGAGTTAAATTACATATGAGCGAATTAAAAGAACAAATAAAACAACTGATCATTTCAAGCCTTGATCTTGAAGATATGACCACCGCTGATATTAAGGATGATGACGCTTTATTTGTAGATGGTTTAGGTTTAGATAGTATTGACGCGTTAGAGCTTGGCCTTGCAATAAAAAAGCAGTTTGATGTGAAAATAGATGCAAACTCAGAGCAAACTAAAGCACATTTTGCGTCAGTTAATTCTTTAGCTGAATTTATCGAACAAACTCGTTCTTAATTTATACAATGTAGGAAAGAAAATGAAAACCGCTGCTGAAATTTATGATGTATTACACGGCATTTTAGAAAACGAATTTGAAATAGACCCACAAGATATTAGCTTAGAGGCTAACCTATATCAAGATCTTGATTTAGACAGCATTGATGCGGTCGATTTAGTTGTTAAATTAAGAGAAATCACAGGCAAAAAAATTGAGCCGGATGCATTTAAACAAGTGCGTACAGTGCAAGACATAGTGACTGAAATAGAAAAGTTGGTTAACTAATACTATGCAAAAGGCAGTGCTAACAACGTTAATCATGATTTTCCTCGCGTGCTACCCTTTGATTGTGTATGTAGGTCTTACGCGCTTTAATAGTCATATTCTTACGATAGTACTGCTGTTTTTACTCGGTTTAAGACTTTGGTTTAGCAGAGCCTTATTTGATAAAATGCCGTGGTTAAAGCCTGCTACATTATTAGCAGTCATTACAATTTTGATTTCTAAAACAGTGGGCAGTGACCTAGGGCTGCGTTTATATCCTGTAATCATTAATGTAGTCATGTTAATTGTGTTTGCCTACTCCTTGCATAAAGGGCCCTCAATTATTGAAACTTTTGCGCGAATTACTGAGCCAGCCCTTGATGAAAATGGTGTTATTTACACAAAAAAAGTAACGCTACTTTGGTGCCTTTTTTTTGTAGTAAACGGCGGCATTGCTTTATACACCAGCATTTTTAGTAGTCTAGAAACATGGGCGTTTTATAATGGTTTTGTTGCGTACTTAGCGATGGGAACGTTATTTGCCATAGAGTGGCTAGTAAGGCAAAGAGTAAAAAGGAATCCCGGTGTTTAATGTTTTTCAAAGTAGTGGTTTAAGAGCATGTTTTAACCACACCGATAATGAAATTTCAGAACGTCAATTTGTTAATGATGTAAATGAGGTTTCTGCCAAACTCTCCACTCTAAAGCGCGCTTCATCCGTTGTTTTGTATAGTACGGATACTTACACGTTTGCGGTGTCTTTATTTGCATTATCACTAAGTGAGTGTACTGTCGTTTTACCGCCTAATGGGCAACCCGCAACGTTAAACGCCTTGCTAAAGCAAACCCCTTATTTTATTGGTGATTCTGAGATAGTAACTAACCTTGAAGCTGACTTTTTAGATATTAGTGCTTTGAGCAAACAATCTGATTTTGTATCTGTTGAGAAACTAAAATGGCCAGAGGAAGGCACGATTGTTTTTTATACTTCCGGATCATCGGGTAAAGCTAAGCCAATTGTAAAAACGTGGCAGGTAATTAATAAAGAATTAAACACACTCATTAATAGCTATACGCTTATCGATGAGCCGGTATTTATAGCGAGCGTATCACATCAACATATATACGGTTTACTGTTTAGGTTGTTGTGGCCCCTGAGTACGGGGCATGTTGTTAATACCGAATTACTGCATTATCCAGAGCATATAGCAACAAAGTTAAAGTCGTTGAAAAAAGTGGTATTTGTTTCCAGCCCAGCGCAATTAAAACGCTTGTGTATTGACAATGTGCTGGTGGATGAAAAAACGCATTTACAATGGATTTTTTCATCAGGTGGGCCATTACTCGATGATGATGCAGTGTCACTATATACGCAATTAAATAAGCCCGTTACGCAAGTTTTTGGTAGTACCGAAACCGGTGGTATTGCATATCGACAAGTTACTTCACTCGATAAAATTAGTTTTTGGCAGCCATTTTCGGGTATTAAAGTTTGGGCGAAAAACGATCAGCGTCTGGTATTGAGCTCGCCATTGGTGCACGATAAAAATTATCCTTTGGACGATAGAGGAGAAGTATTTCAAAATGGCCAATTTAGATTACTAGGCCGGTTTGACCGGATTATAAAATTAGAAGAAAAGCGATTAAGCCTAGATGAGCTAGAGCAACACTTATGTACAAGTGAATGGGTTAGTGAAGCTAAAGTGATTGCTTTACCTGGTGAGCGGTTAATTGTAGGCGCTATTATTGTGCTCACTCAAAAGGGGCAGATGTTTTTTAATAGTGATGGGAAATTAGCAACTAATAATTTACTCAAAGCTCATACACTGGTGCGTTTCGAACGTATTTGTACTCCAAAAAAATGGCGCTTTGTAGAGCAATTACCTTATAACTCACAAGCTAAATTAAACTTAAAAGCGCTGGAGTGTCTTTTTGAAAAAGTTGATTAAAACGCAGCCTGATTTACTTACTTATGAAAAAATAGATCATAGTTACACGCTCAGTTTATTAGTCCCCCATGATTTAGATTATTTCAAAGGACACTTTACGGATGGGCCAATACTCGCAGGTGTTGTGCAATTAGACTGGGCGGTAGCCGCAATGTGTAAATATTATAATGTTCAGCAACCTGTTAAAAATGTTGAAGTATTAAAGTTTCAGGTGGTGATTACCCCAGGTATAAAAATCGAGTTATTACTTCAGCAAAAAGCTGAGAATAAATACACCTTTTCGTATCATTCAGCTAAAGGTCAACACGCCTCTGGGCGTATTATTTTTGATAGCCTGATAAATGAATAGTTTTTGTATAGTTATTCCAAATTATAATCACATTACGGTTATTGATGATGTACTGAGCCAATTGTCGCAACTTAACGTGCCAATTATTATGGTTGATGACGCAAGCAACGCCGAAGCTAAAAATGTGTTCAGTCACCTTAATACAAAATACGCGCAGTTGAGTGTGGTTACCCACGACGATAACCAAGGCAAAGGCGGCGCGGTACAAACAGGCTTAAAGCATGCACATAAGCAAGGTTTTTCACATGCGATACAGGTTGATGCAGATGGACAGCATGATTTAGCTGATATTAAAAAACTAATGGCACTTTCAAACGCTCAGCCTGAAGCACTTATAAGCTGTTGCCCAATATATGATGATTCAGTGCCTAAACACCGCTATTTAGCACGTTACTTAACGCATGTATGGATATGGATTGAAACGTTAAGTTTTACAATCGTCGATTCGATGTGTGGCTTTAGAGTGTATCCGCTTGAGCAAAGTACAAAATTAATTGAAGAGGTAGCACTTGGCAAACGCATGGATTTTGATCCCGAGATTTTAGTGCGTTTATATTGGCGCAATGTGCCTTTTGTATTTTTACCTAGCCAAGTAATTTACCCCGAAAACGGGCTTTCTCATTTTCAGCCATTACACGATAACGTGCGTATTTCGTGGTTACACACTCGCTTGTTTTTTGGCATGTTGATTCGCTCTCCTGTGTTAATTTGGCATAAATTAAAGAGACATTATGGCCGCTAAACATTGGTCTAAAATGCAAGAGCGTGGTAACTTTTTGGGTATTCAAATACTGTTATTTGCTCATAAGTTACTGGGTCGTAAAGGGCTGTGGGTTATTTTGTTTCCTGTGGTGTTTTATCTTTTTTTAACAGGAAAAGTAGCACGTACAGCATCTAAAGCGTTTTTAGCGCAAGTTAATGTTTACCACGGCTGCAAACAACCTGTTACGTTTAAAATGCAATTAATGCACTTTTGTAGCTTTGCCGATAGCGCATTAGATAAAATTGATGCTTGGCTTGGGCTAATAACCCAACGTGATATTAAATACACTAATGAGCATTTATTTGCTGAATTAGATGAGCAAGACCAAGGGGCTATTTTTATAGGCTCACATCTGGGCAACTTAGAAGTGTGCAGGGCACTGAGTCAGCATCGCAGCGGTAAAAAAATAAATGTATTGGTGTTTACTCATCACGCTGTTGAATTTAATAAAATGCTTAAAAAGATTAACCCAGATGTGTCGGTTAACTTAATACAAGTGACTGATATGGGGCCTGACTTAGCTATTTTACTAAAAGAAAAAGTAGAGCAGGGTGAAATAATCGTTATTGTTGGCGACAGAACAAGCACAACAACGGCTTCTCGGTCGGTACAGGTGCCATTTTTAGGTAAGAATGCTCCATTTTCACAGGGGCCTTTTATATTAGCCGCGCTGCTTGATTGCCCCGTTTACTTTTTGTTTTGCTTAAAAGATAAAAAAAGCAAAAAGTATCAAGTGATATTTGAACATTACAGCCAATCATTAAAAATGCCTCGGCGAGAGCGACAGCAGGCGCTCACACTTATTATTACTGACTATGCACAGCGTTTGAGTTATTACGCAGCTTTATACCCTTATCAGTGGTTTAATTTTTACGATTTTTGGAAAAGTGATCAGCAGGTAGTGCGCGATCAATCAATGGAGAATAAGTGTGACTGAGCAAAATATACAGCTTTTTGGCAATCAGCGATTATCAATTGAAGATATTGTTCGAGTTGCCTTTAATGAAACACAAGTGCAATTAAATAGCTGTGAAACTTTTAGCGTTAAAATTAATAGCGCTTTGCGTTTTTTAGACACACTTTTAAAAGAAGATGGCGTAATTTATGGCGTTACAACTGGTTATGGTGACTCTGTAACGGTGGCTGTACCGCTTGATTTAGTTGATGAATTGCCTCTGCATTTAACGCGCTTTCACGGCTGTGGACTTGGGGATGTATTTAATAAAGTACAAGGGCGCGCAATTTTAGCGACCCGTTTAACGTCACTTTCACAAGGCTACTCTGGTATTAGCTGGGAAATGCTACACCTACTTAAAGATTATTTGAATAACGATATCGTTCCCGTGATCCCACAAGAAGGGTCAGTAGGTGCCAGCGGTGACTTAACGCCGTTATCGTATGTGGCAGGTGCGATGGTAGGAGAGCGTGATGTGTTTTATAAAGACCAAGTACGTAACAGTGCCGAGGTTATGAAAGAAGTTGGCTTAGAACCACTTACTCTAAGGCCAAAAGAAGGTCTTGCCGTTATGAATGGCACAGCGGTAATGACTGCATTAGCGTGTTTAGCATTTGATAGGGCCAATTACTTAGCTAAATTGGCGAGCCGTATTACGGCATTATCAAGCTTAGCGCTTAAAGGAAATAGCCACCATTTTGATGAGATATTATTTTCAGTTAAGCCACATCCAGGACAGCAACAAATTGCGCGTTGGATCAGAGGTGATTTAAACCATCATGATCACCCTCGTAATGCAGATAGGCTTCAAGATAGGTATTCAATCCGCTGTGCACCGCATGTTATTGGTGTGCTGCAAGACAGCCTGCCGTTTTTTAGACATATGATAGAAAACGAGCTTAACTCTGCAAACGATAATCCAATTATTGATGGCCAAGGTGAGCATGTATTACACGGCGGGCATTTTTACGGTGGCCACATTGCAATGGCAATGGATAGCATGAAAACAGCCGTTGCAAACCTTGCTGATTTAGCAGACAGACAAATCGCTTCTTTGGTTGATACTAAGTACAACAATGGGCTACCTTCAAATCTATCGGATAGTGCACCAGAGCGCCGTTATATTAATCATGGTTTTAAAGCGGTTCAAATTGGCTGTAGTGCTTACACAGCAGAGGCATTAAAACTAACCATGCCGGCCAGCGTTTTCTCTCGCTCTACTGAGTGCCATAATCAAGATAAAGTGAGTATGGGCACTATTGCGTCTCGCGATTGTTTACGTATTTTACAACTCACGGAGCAAGTATTAGCAAGTACGTTATTAGCGAGTATTCAAGGTGTTAGATTACGTATAAAACAAGGCGATCTTGAGTTTTCGACTTTAACGCAAGATATGCAAAACATGTATACCGATATAACGGATTACTTTGAAAACCTCACTGAGGATAGACCAATGGAAGCCGTGCTAAGGCAAACAATAGGGTATATTCAAACTAAGCGTTGGGCGTTGTATGAATAGTAAGGGGGCATTATTAACGCATGTGGTAGAAATTGAAATTCCGTTTCATGATTGCGATCCTATGAACGTGGTATGGCATGGTAATTACCCACGTTATTTAGAAGTGGCGCGTTGTGAGTTGCTGCGTTTATTTGACTATGACTATTTACAAATGCATGAGTCGGGTTATGCGTGGCCTATTGTTGATATGCAGATTAAGTATGTTGCTTCGGCTGTATTTACGCAAAAAATTAAAGTCGCCGCTTATTTAAAAGAATACGAAAATAGACTGAGAATTGACTACGTTATTACTGATGCGTTAACCAATAAACGTATAACTAAAGCGTCAACGACGCAAGTTGCAGTTGAATTAAGCTCTAAAGAAATGCAATTTGAATCACCCGCAATTTTATTTGATAAGTTAAAAGCGGTTTTGAATTAAGCTTTGATTTTATAGGCGATGCAAATGAATTTTTTAACATGTTTTACATTGAGTTTAGCCATTAGCTTTTTACTATTTTGTTCTGTAGTAAATGCAGCACCAATTAAAGGTGAGTTTAAGCAATATAAGCAATTTAATGGATTTGCTAAGCCTTTTATTTCGTCGGGTGTTTTTTCGTTAATTGACGAAAAGCTCATTTGGGATGTAAAAACGCCTGTTGAGAGTAAGCTCGTGATAGAAAACGGCCAAGTACTTGCACAAGGTGCAAATGGTGAACTAGTACCACAACCAGGTAGCGAGCAATTTGTAGGGTTACTGAGTGACTTACTCAGCGTAAATATGAGTGCGTTGGAAACACGTTTTAATATCATTAAAACACAAGATAGTTGCACAAAATTAGCGCCAAAAGAAGCGTTATTAAAGCAGTTGTTTAGTGATTTTGTTTTATGTGAGAGTGACAAGCAAGTGAGCAGTATTACATTAAATGAGCACTCAGGAAATAACACAAAAATTGAGTTTACTTATTCCAAATAAAATTATGTTTTTAAATAATGCAGTGGTTAATTAAGGGAATAGTGCAGTGACAAAACGAATTACCGTTATTGTTGGGTGGTTTAGCAGTTTAGTTTTACTTTTTGCTGCGGCTTTTTGGCTGTCTAAACCAACGTTTAGTGCCGATATGTTTAGCTTGTTACCAAAATCACACTCTCAAATTGCCTGTGCGGAAGATGTTTTTTTTCAACAAAATGCTAACCGTATTATGTTCTCGTTTGCAGGAAATAATAAAAATAAAGCATTTGATGATTTCCAAAAATGGCTTGACGATAATGCAATTAAAAGCACATTTAACTTCCCATCCGTTAACGATCTAGCGCAAACATTCTCACCTTTCAAACATGCGTTATTAAGTGATACTTACAAGCAAACATTAAGCAACAAAACAACGTTTGAACATTATTACCTTGAGCAATTAAATCAGCTAGGAAACCCTTTTGTAAGTGCTACCTTAAGCAAAGATATAAGTTTGAGCTTAGCAGCATTCATAGAAGATAACTTAAAACAAAGCCAACTGTTTACCCTTAAACGAGGCCGTTTGACTCGACGTTTAAGAGGCGTTGAACATCGTATTATTTTGGCAAATTTAGCGCCTGAAAATTTAGGCGTGAATAAGTCAATTGAGCTAGCCGAAGCTATATTAAAAAAAATAAGCGCGCTTAACGAAGCCTATCCAAATTTAACCATGACTTACTCTGGTGTGCTATTTCATACGGCTGAAAATGCTAAACAAGCAAAATACGAGATGAGCCTGTTTGGTGGCATTAGCTTATTAGCCCTTATTGCTATGGTATTTTGGGTATTTAGGCGTTTAAACAGTATTTTATTAGCAAGCTTTACCGTACTGAGTGCACTTATTGGTGGCGCTATTGCTATGGTGTTGCTGTTTAATACTATTCATTTATTAACGCTTGTTTTTGCAGTTACCTTGATTGGTATTGCCATTGATTATGCTTTTCATGGTATGACTGATTTAGCAAAAAAAGAGCATGAAAAAGGCTACAGTAAAGGGACACAATCTGCGCTTTTATTGTCTCTTATTACTACTACGCTAGGTTATTGCTGCTTGCTCGGTGCGCCACTGACGTTATTGTCTCAAGTTGGGGTTTTTGTTATTGCAGGTTTGGTGAGTGCATGGCTATTTACCGTGTTAGTTTTGCCATTATGGCAATCTACGCTCACGTTATCGCCTTCTAGCCTATTGATGAGTAAAAAACTCATCAATGTTTTTGAATATTGTAACCACCTAAAAACGCCAATACTTATTACATTACTGGCCTTTATCAGTGCGTTATTTTTAATTAAACCAATTAGCTTTAATGATGATGTAAAGCTATTAAATGCAAGCTCCGATCACTTAATGCTAAACGAAAAAAAGCATTTGTTATTACTTGGACAATGGGACAGCCAAATTGTTTTTATGTTTGCAAATAGCGACGAAGCGCTTTTACAAAAACAAGAACAATTTTTAAAACGCTTAACCCAACTAAACCCTAATTTTAAACATAATAGCATTAGCCATTGGTTGCCTAGTTTACAAAAACAGAGCGATAACCAGGCTGTGTTTAAACAGGCTAAAAACAAAGGGACTTTAGATATTGCAGAGCGCGTTACAGGGCAAGCACTTGCAAGTACAAAATCACCGTTACTCACTTATGAAACACTCGCCGCGAGTGCATTTAAACCGTTACTACTTTCTCAAATGGTTGTTGAGCCAAGTCAATCGATAACATGGATGTCTATTTCGGGTATTTCATCTGATCAATTAATTAATGAAGTTGAAAAAAGCAAAGGTGTTTATATTTATAACAAACCTCAACAAATTAGTGCTTTATTAAGTGACTACCGCGAATATTTGCTATTAAGCTTGGTGCTCGCGGGTCTGATCAGCTGGCTGCTATTTAGCTGGCGATTTTCGATTAAGATAGCGCTTCTGCAAGTAACTATTTTATCTGTTGTGGTATTGAGTATGCTTTGGATATGTAACGCAATTCAAGGTAGCTTGTCGTTATTTAATTTGCTCGGTGCGTTACTTGTTATTGCTTTAGCAATTGATTATCTCGTTTTTTATCAAATAAATAAGTTAGAGCCCAAAAATGTACTGGCGATTAGTTTATCTGCAGCATCATCAATGTGGGTATTTGGCATGCTGAGTGCCTCTGAAACCCCTGCTATTTTTAGCTTTGGGCTGAGTGTAATGGTCGGGATTTTAGCTATTTACTTTTTATCACCGCTAAGTGTTTTAAAGCCTCAAAAGGAACTATAAATTGAATAACCTTGAGCAGTACGATGTTGTTGTTATTGGCGCGGGTCCATCAGGCGCTCTGGCTAGTAGCCTGTTAGTTCAGAAAGGTTGGCGGGTACTTGTACTTGAGCAACAGGTGTTTCCGCGTTTTTCAATTGGTGAAAGCTTATTACCGCAATGCATGGCTTACTTAGAAGAGGCAGGTTTAATTGATACGGTACATGACAATGCAGCGTCTTTAGGTTTTCAATTTAAAGATGGCGCTGCTTTTCATCGGGCGGGGCAAAATACAACTATAAACTTCACCGAAAAATTCACTGATGGCCCAGGCACTACGTATCAAGTAAAAAGAGCCGACTTTGACAAGTTGTTAGCAGACAAAGCACAAGACCAAGGCGTAGAAATTCGATATCAACACACGGTGGTCGATTATAACGACGAGTTAAATGGTGCGTCGCTAGTGGTACACAATGAACAGCAGCAAGCTTATCGCGTTAATGCCCGATTTGTATTGGACGCAAGTGGCTTTGGGCGTGTATTACCAAAATTGTTAGATTTAGAGCTTCCCTCTAACTTTCCTGTTCGGAGCGCTTATTTTAGTCACTTTAAAGACAATATTAGTGATATAAACTTCGATCGTAATAAAATTTTGATTACCGTACACCCTCAACATTCTGACGTGTGGTATTGGCTTATCCCCTTTAGTGATGGTACTGCGAGTATTGGTGTTGTGGCGCAGTCGGAGCGTTTTAATGATGACGAATCTAGCCATTTGCTAAATCAATTTATAGATCAAGACCCTTATTTGAACACACTGTTAGCACAACGTGAGTTACTAACTCCTGCAAGGAATATTAAAGGCTACTCGGCAAATGTGAGTAAGTTATATGGTAAACACTTTGCTTTATTGGGTAATGCAGGAGAGTTTTTAGACCCGGTATTTTCATCAGGTGTAACAATTGCACTCAAATCTGCAAATTTAATTGCGCCACTTGTTGATTGCTATTTAAAAAACGAAGTCGTCGATTTTGACACTCACTACGCACAGCCATTACAAGCTGGAGTCGATTGTTTTAGAACATTTGTAACAGGGTGGTACGATACGCGTTTTCAGGATGTGATCTTTTATTCTGAACAAAATAACCAAGTACGAGAAATGATCAGTGCAATTTTAGCAGGCTACGCATGGGATACGAATAATCCTTTTGTTGCGCAAAGTGAACGCCGTTTAAATGTGTTGGCTCAGCTATGTCAAAATTAATTAAGTGTGCAGTGTGTATTGTATTTATATTTACTGTATTGAGTGCATGTACGAGTTTTACGGCATCTAAAGATAGAGTGTATCTATCGCCCAATATTCAATTAAATATCAATAGCGTACCAGCAAAAATGTTTGGTCAGTCTTGGCAACATGTTTTGTATATTACGAATCAACATAAACAACACACTGTGTTTGCACAACTAGGTATAAGTGAGCTTGGCACCATTAAGTTATTGTTGATGACAGTGCAAGGTTTTCCAATAATGGAGCTAGAAAAACCTTTAAATGGCCCAGTAAAAACAAGAAATATGTTGGTGGTAGAAGGGATAGACCCTCATTATATTTTGGCGGATATTGCTTTAATACATTGGCCCGTTGAGTTTTTACAAGCGCAATTAACCGGTGCGCTAATTGAACACGTTGGCTCCACTCGGCGTATATTTAATGATGACAGTATGTTGATGACTATTGCTTATAATGATAAATCAACCACATTGAATAACATTTTACATCAGTATCAAATTACATTTAAAAAGGTGGCACAGTGACATATTGGCTCAATGATTTAGGCATTGTAAGTGCTATGGGAATAGGCCAACATGCAACGACAAAGAGCTTGAATGACTATCACCCAGCAACGCCTATACTAAGCAAAAATAGAGACTTAAGCGCTGAGCACACTACGTTGTATGTTGGTCAAGTTCACTCTATTGCTTTATCAAATAAAAAGCGTATTAACACATTTATCGATTTAGCTTTGGAGCAAATCAAGCCAACGTTAAATAAACTATCCCATATTGACAAATCACGTATCGCAGTTGTAATGGGTACAAGTACCTCAAATATTCATGACGGCGAAAGAGCGCGTAAATCCCATGAAAGCACAAGGCTATGGCCTAGTGACTTTAGTTATAGCGATCAAGAATTAGCAACGCCAGCTCACTATGTCGCAGATAAAGTGGGTGCATTAGGGTCTTGTTACAGTATTTCTACAGCGTGCACCTCAAGTGCAAAAGCACTAATTAGTGCGCGTGCGTTGTTAAACGCAGATTTAGCGGATGTGGTTATTTGTGGCGGTGCAGATAGTTTGTGTCAATTAACAATTAATGGCTTTAGTTCACTCGCCTCTTTAAGCTCTGGCTTATGTCAGCCTTTTTCTAGTGACAGAGACGGTATTAATATTGGTGAAGGAGCTGCTTTATTTATAATGACTAAAGATACGCCTATAACAAACAGTGGTATTAAGTTATTAGGCAGTGGAGAGAGCTCCGATGCGCATCATATGTCTGCACCCGATCCAAATGGGATAGGCGCTCAAGCGTCAATGCAACAAGCGCTGCAAAGTGCTCAATTAGCGCCTTGCGACATTGATTATATTAATGCTCATGGCACGGCCACTTTAAAAAATGACGAAATGGAAGCACTTGCAATTAATCGTGTGTTTGGCAACAATACGCCGCTTAGTTCTAGTAAGCATCTAACAGGGCATACTCTGGGTGCAGCGGGTGCAATTGAAGCTGGTATTTGTTGGCTATTATTAAAAGGCCGTGGTCACAATACACTTCCATATAATGCAATTAAAAGCGGAGGTAATTTGGCTGATATAAAAATAATTAAACAAGCTTTTAAGCCGACACTCAAATACTGTTTATCAAATTCATTCGCATTTGGCGGCAATAACGCCAGTTTAATATTGGGAAGTAACCTTGACTAATTACCCTATAGAGCAAGTTGTTCCTCATGATTCGCCTATGATTCTAATCGAGAGTCTTTTATCGTATAGCGAAGATGAAGCGCAATGCGGCGTTACTGTAACTGAGCATAGCCCTTTTTTTAGTCCAGTGATAAACGGCGTACCGAGTTATGTTGGTATTGAATATATGGCGCAGTCTATAGCTGCTTATGCTGGTGCGTTGGCGAATGATGGAAATAAACCTGTAAAAATTGGCTTTTTAATTGGTACACGTAAATACCAAACTTACCAACCGTTTTTCAAAAAAGGCAGTAAGCTAACAATAAATGCACATAAGCTGTATCAAGACGAGTCTGGTTTAAGTGTGTTTGAGTGCCAAATACATGATTGTGAGACTGTACTTTGCCAAGCAAAAATTAATGTATTTCAGCCTAAAGATCCGCTGGAATTTATAAGAGAAAATCAATGAAAAAAAGAATTTTAGTTACGGGTTCAAGCCGTGGTATTGGTAAAGCAATAGCGTTAAAACTTGCAGAACAAGGATTTGATATTGCGGTGCATTGCAGATCGGGTGTCGAACAAGCTCAAGCAACATGCGATGAAATTAATAACTTAGGTAGAACGACCAGCTTACTGCAATTTGATGTATGCGATAGAGAGCAGGCAAAGGCACAAATAGAGCAAGATATTGCTCAGCATGGCGCTTATTACGGCGTGGTGTGTAATGCAGGTATTACTAACGATATGGCGTTTCCGGCCATGCAAGGTGAAGACTGGGATTGTGTTATACGCACAGGCCTTGATGGTTTTTATAATGTGGTACATCCTACTGTAATGCCTATGGTGCAGAGCCGAAGAGGTGGGCGAATAATTACAATGTCATCGGTATCGGGCATAGCGGGTAACCGAGGGCAAGTAAATTATAGTGCAGCTAAAGCGGGTATAATTGGTGCTAGTAAAGCACTTGCTTTAGAGTTAGCAAAACGCAAAATTACAGTGAATTGTGTGGCACCTGGTTTAATAGCAACGGCGATGACTGACGATCTCCCCGTTGATGAAATGATGAAAATGATTCCTCTTAAGCGCATGGGTAGCGTTAAAGAAGTTGCAGGAACCGTCGCTTTTCTGATGTCTGATGATGCCGCTTACATTACGCGCCAAGTGATTTCTGTTAATGGCGGGATGGTTTGATGAAGCGTGTTGTAGTCACAGGTATGTCAGTGGTCACTGCGCTTGGCGATAATTGGTGTGAATTTAAACAAGCCTTAATTAAAGGCGAAAATGCGGTTGTTGCTATGCCTGAATGGGATATAGCGAGTGAACTCAATACCCGTTTAGCAGCGCCAGTTAAGCACTTTGAGCGACCAAGTCACTACAAGCGTAAACAAATACGTTCAATGGGGCGAGTGTCCCTTATGTCGACTCGCGCTACTGAGTGCGCACTTGAACAAGCTGACTTACTTGAACACGAAAGCCTAACAGACGGCTCTACGGGTATAGCGTATGGCTCATCAACCGGTTCAACTGCGCCTTTACTCGCTTTTGCAAATATGATGGAAACGGGTTCGATGTCGGGTGTAACAGCAACCAGTTACATTAAAATGATGGCACATACCGCCCCGGTAAATGTTGGTGTGTTTTTTGGTTTAAAAGGGCGCGTTATAACAACAAGTTCAGCGTGTACATCAGGCTCTCAAGGTATAGGCTATGCCTATGAAGCAATTAAATTTGGGCGACAGAAAATAATGGTGGCTGGTGGAGCTGAAGAGTTATGTATTACTGAAGCCGCCGTATTTGATACCCTTTATGCAACATCTACAAAAAATGAAACACCAAAACAAACACCAAGACCTTTTGATGCAAATCGTGATGGCTTAGTGATAGGCGAAGGCGCAGGCACGTTGATCCTTGAAGAGTACGAACATGCAAAAGCGCGCGGAGCGACAATATTAGCAGAAGTGGTTGGTTTTGGTTGTAATTCTGACGGTGAACACGTTACGCAACCAACATCAAAAACAATGCAATTAGCGATTGAAATGGCGCTGCAAGATGCTAATTTAAAACCAGAAAAAGTTGGTTACGTTAATGCGCATGGTACATCAACAGACAAAGGCGATATTGCCGAATCACATGCGACGTTTAACGCACTTGGCAGTAAACCTATTAGCTCGTTAAAAAGTTATTTGGGACATACATTAGGTGCTTGTGGTGCAATAGAAGCATGGGCAAGCATTAATATGATGGCTGATAACTGGTTTGCACCAACAATTAATTTAGATAACGTTGATGGCGAATGTGCTCTGCTTGATTACATAACACACCAAGGGCGTGAGATTAATACTGATTACGTGATGAGTAATAACTTTGCGTTTGGTGGTATTAACACCTCTTTAATATTTAAACGCTATAAAGCAGATTAAACACGTTAAAATAGAAGTAATGACTAACTGTTGACGCGTTTTTGCTGTATAATTTGCGACCCTTGATAATGTGGCCGTAGGTTATACAGCATGAATTTTAAATCTTTTAGTTTCGCTCCTGAAATCATCCAGGCGTTGGACGAACTTAACTATCACACTCTTACGCCCATTCAGCGCGCAGCTATTCCTGCTGTTCGTAAAGGTAAAGACGTTTTAGCCAGTGCACAAACTGGTACCGGCAAAACTGCCGCGTTTGCTTTACCTATCATCCAAAAATTGGTTGAGTCTGAACTCAGCACAACGAATGCACCTCATGCATTAGTACTTGCGCCAACGCGTGAACTTGCAGAACAAATTGCAAATAATTTTAGAGATTTTGCAAAGCATACATCACTTAAAGTCGTTAGCTTATTTGGTGGTGTTAGCACTGCCGGCCAAGCAAATGCTTTAAAAGAAGGTGTTGATATTGTTGTTGCAACGCCAGGTCGTTTATTTGATCATATTCGTTTAGGTAACTTAAGCCTTGCAAGTGTTAAGCACCTTGTTCTTGATGAAGCTGACCGTATGCTTGATATGGGCTTTATTGAAGATATGCAAAATGTCATTAAAAGCTGTGCAGAAGAGCGCCAGATTTTACTGTTCTCTGCAACATTCCCAGCAGCAATTAAACAATTTGCATCTAAAGTATTGAAACAAGCTGAAATAGTACGTGTTGATCAAACTAACAGTACAGCAAGCACGGTTGAGCATGTTGTTTACCCTGTTGAAGAACGTCGTAAACAAGAGCTACTTTCTGAATTGATTGGCAAGAAAAACTGGCAGCAAGTGCTTGTATTCGTAAACATGAAAGAAACAGCTGACGAGCTTGTAAAAGAGCTTAACCTTGATGGTATTCCAGCTGGCGTTTGTCACGGTGATAAATCTCAAGGTAATCGTCGTCGTGCTTTACGTGAATTTAAAGAAGGTAAAGTGCGCGTATTAGTGGCTACAGAAGTGGCTGCTCGTGGTATCGATATTGACGGTTTACCGCGCGTAATTAACATTGATTTGCCGTGGCTTGCAGAAGATTACGTACACCGCATTGGTCGTACAGGTCGTGCAGGTCGTCAAGGGCAAGCTATCTCATTTGTGAGCCGTGAAGAAGAAAACACCCTGTTTGAAATTGAAACGCTAATTGGTCAAAAGATTAAGCGTGTATATTTAGAAGGTTACGAAGTAAGTAATCGCGAAGTACTCATTGATAAAATTGGTAAAAAGCCAGCGCATTTACGCCGTACACGTTCTAACAAGTTATCAGGACAAGCAACCGGTGAAGCTCGTGCAGTTAACCGCTCACGTATATCAAGTATTCGTAAAAGCTTAAAAGGCGAAAAACTGTCACTTAAAAAGTTATAGTTAACGCCGTTTAGTTTAAAAAACCTGAGTTTACTCAGGTTTTTTTGTGCCTGGTGATAACACATCATCAATAATGTGTGCGTAAGCATAAGCGGCTTGCTCGTCCTCTTTATTTGCTATTATGGACAAACCAACCGGTAAACCACTTACTTTTCCGACCGGTAGGGTTATGTGCGTTGTGCCAGCAATGGCAGATAACGAACTACTACTGCCATTAAAATTATCACCATTAACTAAGTCTGTTTTCCAGGCCGGTGATACTGTAGGCGCTATAACAATATCAAGCTTGTTGTTTTTATAGACATTAACAATGGCTGTCGTTGCTAAAGTACGATAGCGTTCTTTAGTCTGCTGATATTTTTGTTTATTAGTTAAGTCAATAGCTTGCGATTGAACAAGGATATCTTGCTCAAAGTGAGGCATTTCTGTGTCTTTATTTTGAATATTAAAGTTAATAAGTGCTTTTAGGTTTTTAACAGCTACCTGTTTTGGAGTGTTAGCCAGATAATGATTAATTTCAGCTTTGAAATCGTAAAGTAAAATATAGTATTCATCAATAAATAGCGTATCTAAGTTATCAGTAATATCTACATTAATAACAGTGTGCCCAGCCTGTTTTAATGTTTGTAGCTGCTTGGCATAAAGGCGCTGCGTTTCAATTGTAAATTTATCACTTGGTAGTGCACCAATAATAAGTGACGATTTTGGTTTTACATTATCAGTTTTTAATTCAAACCCTGTAGTTGTCGCATCAAGTGAATCCTCACCTTGCAAAACAGATAAAACCAGCAGCGCATCTTTAAGTGAATGCGCCATCGGCCCTACTGAATCTTGGCTACTTGAAAGAGGTACAACGCCTGAGCGTGATACTTGGCCCATACTCGGTTTTATTGCATAAACTCCATTTACTGAGGCAGGGCACGTAATTGAACCGTCTGTTTCAGTCCCTAATGCTATAGGCGCAAAGTTAAGCGCTACCGCAACAGCAGAACCTGCGCTAGAACCACATGGGTTACGTGTTACATCGTGCGCATTATGTGTTTGTCCGCCTACGGCACTCCAGCCTGAAGATGAATAGGATGAACGAAAATTTGCCCACTCACTTAAATTAGCTTTACCTAAAATTATAGCGCCCGCATTACGTAGTTGTTTAACAACAAAAGCATCATTATTAGTAACGTTATTTTTAAGTGCTAAAGAGCCAGCGGTTGTGGGAAGTGTGCCTTTAGTTTCTATATTATCTTTAAGAAGTACAGGTATGCCGTGTAACGGACCTGCCCACGTGCCTTTGGCGGCAAGTTCATCTAACGTTTTAGCTTGAGCAATCGCTGTAGGCTCAATGCTAATAACGGCATTGTATTGGGGATTTAGTTTATTAATTCGGTCTATATAATTTTGGGTGAGTTGCTGTGCATTAATAGAATTATTTTTATAAGCGCTGTGAATTTCGTCAATAGTTTTCAGCTCTTGTGCTTCGACATTAAAAATGGCTAATACGGTTAGTAATGAAAAAGTGAATGTTTTAATCATTATTGTGATACTTGAATTATTATTTTTTATACATGTAGCACAAAAAAGCCTCACAATGTGAGGCTTTTCGATAAACTGCTTAAAAAAGACGTTTAAGCGTTTTCTAGTATAGAAAGTGCAACCGCTTCAGCCGCTTTAATACCGTCAATACCTGCTGATAAAATACCGCCAGCGTAGCCTGCGCCTTCACCTGCAGGGTAAAGCCCTTTAGTATTGATGCTTTGGAATGTTTTGTCGCGCTTGATACTAATAGGTGACGAAGTACGTGTTTCAACACCTGTTAATAAACCATCGTTAGTTGAAAAACCACGAATTTGTTTATTAAACGCAGGTATTGCTTCGCGAAGTGCATCAATAGCGTATTGTGGAAGTACTTTACTTAAATCCGTTAATTTAATACCGGGTGTATAAGACGGTTGTACTTCACCTAAATCTGCAGATGATTTACCTTTTAAGAAATCACCAATTAACTGTGCTGGTGCATCGTAGTTACTACCACCAAGCTCATACGCTTGCTCTTCAAGTTTACGTTGTAAATCTATACCAGCAAGGGGATCACCCGGAAAATCTTGCTCTGGCGAGATACCTACCACAATAGCGCTGTTAGCGTTGCGCTCACTTCGTGAATATTGGCTCATACCGTTGGTAACAACGCGGCCCTTTTCAGAGGTTGCAGCGACTACAGTGCCACCCGGGCACATACAAAAGCTGTAAACTGTGCGGCCATTGTCGCAATGATGAACAAGTTTATAATCGGCAGAGCCTAAAATTGGGTTTCCTGCATTTGTACCAAAACGACATTCATCGATCATTGATTGTTTATGCTCGATTCTAAAACCGACTGAGAATGGCTTTGCTTCAACATAAATGCCTTTTTTGTGGATCATATCAAACGTGTCGCGTGCGCTGTGGCCAACCGCTAATACAACATGGCGAGTGTTTAGTTGCTCGCCATTTGAAAGTGTTAAACCTGTTACTTGCCCATCGTCTAAATGAATATCGTCAACACGTGTGCTAAAGCGAATTTCGCCGCCGAGTTCAATAATACGAGCGCGCATTTTTTCAATCATGGTGACAAGTTTAAATGTACCAATGTGCGGCTTACTTACGTATAAAATTTCATCAGGTGCGCCTGCTTCTACAAATTCAGTAATGACTTTACGGCCATAATGTTTTGGATCTTTTACTTGGCTGTATAATTTACCGTCAGAGAAAGTACCAGCGCCACCTTCACCAAATTGTACATTTGATTCTGTGTTGAGTGTACGTTTACGCCAAAAGCCGAATGTGTCTTTTGTGCGCTCGCGCACTTCTTTACCGCGCTCTAATATAATGGGATTAAAACCCATTTGAGCAAGTAATAAGCCAGCAAATAAACCACACGGACCAAAACCAATAACCACTGGGCGCTCTGTTATATTTTCGCTGGCTTGTGCGACAAATTTATAGTTTGTGTCTGGCGCTACTTTTACATGTTGATCTTTTTCAAATGCAGCGAGTAGCTCGGCTTCGTTATCAACTTCTATATCGAGTGTATAAATAAGTAAAATAGCTGATTTTTTACGTGCATCGTAACCACGTTTAAACACATTAAAGCTGTGCAATTGTTCTGGTTGGATTTTTAGTTTATTTACAATGGCTTGGCCTATTGCATTTTCGTCATGATCAAGTGGCAGCTTTATTTCGGTTAAACGTATCATTTATATCTCTTTTAGGTGTCATAGCGGGGGATTTATTTACCGCTCACAATAAGGGGATGCAGGGCACAACGGATGTGCAAACATTAGGCGCGCATTTTACGTTAAAATAGCCTGATATGGCACTTATTTATTGTGTTTTTGGAGTGGATGGGTATGATCCACAGCTGTTGTTTAAAATCTTAGGTATTAAAATAGTATGGCGTTTGTAGTTACCGAAAATTGTATAAAATGTAAGTACACCGATTGCGTATCAGTGTGCCCAGCAGATGCATTTTTTGAAGGCCCTAATTTTTTAGCTATTAGCCCAATTGATTGCATTGATTGTGGCTTATGTGTACCTGAGTGTTCAGCTGATGCTATATACCAAGAAGATGAATTACCTGAATCCCAAAAAGAGTTTACTGAGTTAAATGCCGAGCTTGCACTTGTATGGCCGCGAATTACACAAGTAAAACCCGCCCCTGATGATGCTGATATGTGGAATGGGGTGACAGATAAACTCAAACTCCTCGACACGTAGCAGAAAATAGTACGCCTTTATTATTAATTAGTTAATATTTTGCATTATAATTTTTGCAAGGTATTAACAAATGTACCTACATAAATTACAATCCAGCTTAACAGTTGCTCATCTTGAGTCAGATCAGTTTAAATGGATGTTTATGTACTATTTTATGATTATAAAAAAACAACTTTCTCTTTTCTTATTAACGCTAGCCTTGTTGACTAGTGCCAACGCTTTTGCAGATAAACAGCATTTTTCTTTAGCCCGTATTGACAAAAACATTACAGTCGATGGCGTTATGGACGAACCTCAATGGAAAAATGCGACGCACATTCCTCTCATTTACCAAGATGAACCCAATGAAAAAGGGGTGCCGCCGGTAAAAACGGACGCTTATATTTATGATGACGGTACTAACTTGTATGTTGCTTTTATAGCGCAAGATCCTGATCCAGAGCAAATTCGTGCATCTTTACGTGACCGAGATACGCTTTGGCAAGATGATGTAGTCATTCTTGTTATTGACACATTTAATGATGAGCGCACGGGCTACGAGTTTCATGTCAATCCGCTTGGCGCGCAGGGCGATATCCGCATGACCGATACAGACGGGTGGAGCTCTGATACCTCATGGAATGCTATTTGGGATAGCGCTGGAGAAATTAACGAAGAAGGCTATGTTGTTGAAATGCGTATTCCTTTTAAGGCACTGCGCTTTCCTGAGAATGAAAAAGAGCTGACATGGGGCTTCTCAGTGATGAGAAATTACCAAAGAGATGTGCTTTATCAACTATCAAATATGGGCTTTGATCGCGATATAAAATGCAGCCTTTGCCAGTTTGATAAAATAACCGGATTTAAAGAAATTGAGTCAAGTAGCAATGTTCAACTTACACCCACATTAACGACGTTACGCCACGATACTAAATCAAAAGTTCCAGGTGATTGGAATAATGGCGATATTGACACCGAAGTGGGTTTAGACCTGCGTTGGGGCTTAACAAAAGATGCCGTTATAAACGCAACCATTAACCCTGATTTTTCACAAGTAGAAACAGACTCGTTAGAGCTTGATGTTAATACCACATTCTCAGTTTATTATGCTGAAAAACGACCATTCTTTTTAGATGGCGCATCTTATTTTAAAAGTAGCTTATTTGAGCTTTTATACACGCGTACGATTGCAGAGCCAACGCTAGGTGCAAAGTTAACAGGGAAAACGGGCAATCATAGCTATGCACTTATGTTGGCAGATGACGACAATAGTAATATTTTACTGCCAAGTAGCCAAAGTTCTAGTGTTGCCAGTTTAAATGATAAAACGAATGCCGCCGCAGCAAGGTATCAGTTTGATATGGGCGAAAACGGCACAATTGGTATTTCAAGTACTCACAGAGAGAGTGATGATTATCATAATACCGTTTTATCGGTAGATGGTAGCTATTGGTTTAATCAGTCAGACACGTTTATGTATCAGGTTGCTACAGCTGATACACGTAACTCTGATTTTTTAGTTAAAAATTATAGTTTAGCAGAAACGCAATCTGATCAAGCTTACTCATTAGCACTCACGCGTGATAAACGTGATTATAAATTATTCACATCGTATGAAAATATTGGAGAAGATTACCGAACTGATTTAGGTTACCAAGAGAAAGTCGATTACGAAAAAATTGTTTTTGGTGGCGGACAGACGTGGTATCGAGATGAAAGTGACTTATTGACGTCCTGGTCATATGAAGCGGACTGGGATAAAACATGGGCACAAAATGGTGATTTACTTGAAGAAGAGCATGAAGGTTTTTTAAGCTTTAAAGGCCAAAAACAGTCTACTTTTGAAATTGGCTTTGTACACCGCTATGAAAATTATAACAATAGTTTCTACAATCAAAACATTGGTTATATTTACACCACGTTTAAACCCAACAAAGATTTAAGGGTTTCGTTATATGCTGAGTATGCAAGCCGCATTGATTACGCAAATGAACAACTTGGTGATGTACTCAATACGCAAACTCAAGTGGTATGGGATATTAACGATCATTGGCAACTTGATGTAAAACATAAATATAGTCAGTTAGATAATCCGCAAAATGAGCGTGTATTTACTGCTAACTTAATTGATTTTAGGCTTTATTATAAATTTAGTATGCGTTCAATGCTTAAGTTAATTTTACAATTTGAAGATATTGATAAAAATAAAGATGCTTATTTTTATCAAGTCAGCAAAACGAATAAGGATTACGGGAGCCAACTTGTTTACTCGTATAAAATTAACGCACAAACGTTATTCTATTTAGGTTACTCAGACAAAGGTTATCAAGACGATAAACTCAATAGTGTTGAGCGAGATAAGCGTACATTTTTCACAAAAGTGAGTTACGCTTGGCAGTTGTAATAATGTGTGCATTTGCGTGCATAAATTAACGCTAAACATCTCGGGGCTTTAAACAATGGTTTATAGCCCGAACTTACAGCACTTAATCAGGCAATAACGCAGCATAAATACCAAACATGCGCTGCCAAGGGGAATTTACTCTTTGTTGCATACATGGATGTCATAAGTAGGTACTTCATAGGTAGGTACTTGAGAAAAACTTTAAGTAAAGCCTTAAAAATTTGGCTCTACCCCATACTGAAATACTTCTGCTTTGCGATCGCGTTTGGGGTGCGCACTAGCTGCATTTTTCCTCAGAAAGTCAAATGCTCCATTAACTGCATTTAACAATTCTTTCCTATGCTTTCTAATAATCGCTGTTAATATGCTAATCCACCAAACTCCCGTTGTTTTTGCTACTGTCATTGTAGACATTTCAGTTTTTAATATCTTTTTAATACAGCCAGTTAAGAATATTTTAAGCGTGGTTACTATTTAAATGACATAAAAAAAGCCTCATAAAGAGGCTTTTTAGATATTTGTGGGTTACAAATCAAATGTGCGTGAAATAGCTAAAACAATACGCTCATCTGCATAATCGTAATCTAAGCTTGTGTTTTCAGCCGCTACTTCAATACCAAAACCTTCGTAGCTTGTTTGATATGCTAGACGGTAATGGTTGTATGATTTTTTCTCGTTTACGTCCCACGCCCACTTTTGTCCGTCAAGCGAGTTTGAAATATCAAAGCTTGCACGTAGTGCATGATTTGGAGCCAGCTCATAGGTGTGTGCAATCATTGAAATTACATGGCCTCCACCTTGACCAAAGTAATCCCAGCTGTACCAAAAGTTAAGCTCAGTTTGGCCATACTCACTGGCATAACCAAACTTAGTGTAAGCTTCAGCGTAGTTACCATCGCTGTTATTACCTTGATAGGTGTAATAAGCGATACCGTAATCAACGCTAAATTGCTCATCAAGTTGTACATATTTACCTACATAAGCATCAAGCTCAAAATCAGTGTCATCACCAAAATCTACATTTGAAGCCCATACACCAGCGTAGACGCCGCTATCAAAAGCATAATCTAGGCTACCTTGAATCGCTGGGTCGTTATCTGTTTGTGTTACACCATTAAAGGTATAGTCAGATGCCGCTGTGATTGTTGTTGACCAATCAGCTGCTGCAGTTGTTGATAAAAGTGCAAATGGTAGTGCTACTACAAGTTGTTTTAGTTTGTTATTCATCATTGATCCCTAGTGTACTGTGTCTATTTTTGTGTAATCTATTTTGTTTGCTTTTGGTGAACTGTCTATATCTGTTACTGTTTTGAATTTACTGTACCCAATAAATGCAGCGCAGATAAAGAATAAACCTATAACGAGTGCACCGACCCATTGAATTTGTAGAAATTCTAATTTAAACAATAGTGTAAGTAATGACAAAGCGACAACATTTCCAAGTATATATTTCATTTTACCAAAACGTTTCACGGTAAAGTTTAGGTTATCAGTATATAAACGCACTAACGAATCGAGTGAGTTAATAACAAATACGATACCTACAAATACCATTGCAAAGTTTTTGATTCCTTGAGTTGGAATACCTGCTTCGTGGTAGTGATAAAGTACGCTAAACCAAATTGCGATTGGAATTGAAGGGAAAATTAACATTGCCCCTAATACTTGGTAGGTTTTAAGCCCGCCAACAAAGCGTGATGTAAATTGACCAATCATTATGCTCCACGCAAACCACCAGAATAGATAGAACTCATGGTAATCATTTAGCGGCAACACAAATTGATTGATATTAGCAAAGTAAGTGCCAATTGAGCCTAAGTTATTTGTAAATGCAGACATTTCGCTGTCGCCAATTACAAATGCGCCAACCCACATAAAACCAATGAGTGCTAAGAATAACCACGTGGTAGCAATACTTAAAATACGCACATATTTAATGTCGGTACTTGAATACACTGCAAAACATATTGCTGCAAATACAATAAAATAAAACTCAGTGACTACGCTGGTGCCATCACCTAACTCAGGTAAGTACCATGGTAGATTGGTCAATAATAAATAAGCGGTAAATGCACACGTACCAATAATTACAACATTATTGATAAATTTAACCCAAGGAATTTCGAAAAATTTAACTTTAGGTTCTATTACACAGAAATAAAAGCACGTAAGAAAGTAAAATCCCCAGATCAAAAATCCCCAATAGCCAAACTCAATAGCAAGCGGGTTTGCAAACGCGTATTCTGGGCTTGCTTTTATGTCTGCATAACCTGCAAACTCAGTTAAAGGAAACATAATAAGGCCAACATCAAGGCCAGAAGTAAATAGTATTGCTATAAATGTGAAGGTTCTTACTGGTGTTACACCTACTACGCGAACATTACCCCATTTAATTAAAATAGTGATAATGGCAAGTAAGGTAAAAATGATGCCTGCATTAAGCCAAATAGTCATTGTTACCCTCCAAAGATGAATAAAAATAATTCATAAGCACTCCGTATTTTATTGTTTTGTTCTTGCATAAACACAACGTAACCTATTTACATCGTGTGCCACTGCAAGGCACGCATTGATTTAGCCCGACGAGGCTAAATCAAGCACATGGCTAAAGTTAGAACTGTGTACTACGTTGTGTTTCTTGCCAATTTGTTGTTATGGCAACATTTACATCCGATTTTGGTAATGGTTTGTTCCCTAAAATTATATCTGCCGCTTTTTCGGCAACCATAATGGTTGGTGCATTCAAGTTTCCGTTAGGGACGGTTGGGAATATAGATGAGTCAACAACGCGTAATCCTTCAATACCATGTACTTGCGTATGTGAGTTAACCACGGCCATATCATCTTCACCCATTTTGCATGAGCAAGAAGGGTGGTAGGCACTTTCTACAGCTTGGCGTACAAAGGCATCTATTTCTTCATCTGTTTGAATATGTTTACCGGGTTGAATTTCTTCATCGCGGTATTCATCAAAGGCTGTTTGTTCGATTATGTCGCGTGTTAAGCGAACGCACGCTCTAAAGCCTTCAATATCGTCTTGGTGTTCAAGGTAATTGAATAAAATCGTTGGTGGTTGCTCAGGGTTCGCAGAAGCAATAGTGACACTACCGCGACTTTTTGGTTTGTTATGACCAACATGTACCTGAAAGCCATGACCTGCAAATGCACTTCGTCCATCGTAACGCATAGCCGCTGGTAAAAAGTGATACTGGATATCTGGCCATTCAACGCCTGGTTTTGAGCGAATAAACGCACACGATTCGAAATGATTCGTTGCACCTAAACCCGAACGCGTTAATAACCAGCGCGCGCCAATTAACCCTTTTGAAATAAGCCCTAATTTGCCATTTAGCGTGATTGGCTGCTTACATTTGTATTGAAAGTAAAATTCGAGATGATCTTGTAAATTTTGACCAACACCTGGTAGATGATGCTGTACTTCAACGCCTGCTTTTTCAAGCGCTTGAGTATCACCAATACCAGAGAGTTGTAAAATATGTGGAGAGCCGATTGGGCCTGCACTTAATATAACGTCTTTTGCAGCATGCGCGGTTTTAACATCGCCATTTACTTTGTATTCAATGCCAGTGGCTTTTTTACCATCTAAAATCACGCGTTGTGCCAGTGCACCTGTAATAATCGTTAAATTACTACGCGATTTAACAGGGTCTAAATACTCACGAGACGCAGAGCTGCGCACGCCGTCTTTAACGGTCATGTGCATTGGGCCAAAACCCTCTTGCTGCGACGCGTTGTAGTCATCGCTAGAAGCATAACCGGCTTGTACACCTGCTTTTATAAACGTGCGGTAAAGCGGGTTTTGCATTTCGTTGCCGTTATTAACACCCAGCGGGCCTTTGCCACCACGGTAAGTATTTTCACCAAGGTAAAAGCTTTCTGCTTTTTGAAAATACGGTAAACATGATTGGTAATCCCAACCCTCAGCACCGTGTTGCTGCCATTCGTCAAAATCTTTTGCGTGACCGCGTACATAGACCATGCCATTAATAGATGACGAGCCGCCTAATACTTTGCCTCGTGGACAATGCATCTCACGGTTATCTAAATGAGGCTCTGGTTGTGTATGAAACTGCCATGCGTATTTGTCACTATTCATTGGGATAGATAACGCGGTTGGCATTTTTATAAAAATGCTTTTATCACTGCCACCGGTTTCAAGTAACAAAACACGGTTACTTGAATCTTCAGACAAGCGATTTGCTAAAACACAACCCGCCGAGCCTGCGCCAACAATAATATAGTCGTAATGATTACTCATAGTTAGGCGCCTTAAAATGGACTTTCTATGTCGGCCATACCAACATAAATAGATTTGGTTTGCGTGTATTGATCAAGCGTTTGAATACCATTCTCGCGGCCAATACCCGATTGCTTATAACCGCCAACGGGCATTTCAGCAGGTGAGTTACCGTATGCATTAATCCAACAAATACCAGCTTGTAGTTGATGAATAACGCGGTGCGCACGTTTAATATCGCTAGTAAATACGCCAGCCGCTAAGCCTAGGTGTGTACCGTTAGCGCGTGCAATCACATCGTCTTCGTCGTCAAAAACAAGCACGCTCATTACTGGACCAAATATTTCTTCTTTAACGATAGTCATATCGTCATTACAATCAATAAACACAGTTGGTGCTACAAAGTATCCATTAGGTGCAGATTCAGGTGAAAGCGTTGTACCACCGGTTAGTAGTGTTGCGCCTTCTTCAAGACCTTTATCAACGTAGCTCATTACTAGGTCTTGGTGCTTTTTAGAAATAAGTGCGCCAAAGTTTGTATTTAAATCTTGTGGATCGCCGGCAATAATATTTTTCTCAGTACGCGCTTTAAGCTCATCAATAAACTGCTGATAGATATTTTTATGAACGTAAATACGTGTACAGTTAGTACAAATCTCGCCTTGCGTATAAAAGTTACCTAGCATAGCAGCGCTAACCGCTTGCTCAATGTTGGCATCATCAAATACTAATAGTGGAGATTTACCACCAAGTTCCATCGTGACATCTTTTAACGTACCGGCAGCACTTGCCACTACCTTTTTGCCTGTACCCACTTCACCCGTGAAGGATACTTTGTCAATCTCGCTGTGCTGCGTTAGCCACTGGCCTACGTCCCCGGCGCCTTGAACAACATTAAATACACCTGCAGGTACGCCAGCTTCAACAAAGACTTCTGCAAGTTTAAGTGCGCCCAGTGGTGTTTCTTCTGATGGTTTGAATATAAATGCATTACCAGCTGCAAGGGCAGGGCCCGACTTCCAACATGCAATTTGTAGTGGGTAGTTCCATGCACCTATACCCGCACAAATACCTAATGGCTCTTTACGTGTGTAGTAAAAGTCATCACCAACCATTTGTTGTTGGCCTACTTGTGCTGGCGCAAGGCCTGCAAAGTATTCAATTACATCAGCGCCGGTTTCAATATCAACACAATTTGCTTCTTGCATTGGTTTACCTGTGTCGAGTACTTCGACTAGTGCTAGCTCATCGTTGCGCTCGCGTAAAATAGCCACTGCTTTTAATAAAATACGGCTACGCTCGATTGGCGACATTGCTGACCACTGGGCAAAACCTTGTTTTGCACTTTCAATGGCTGCGTTTTGAATAAATTCATCGGCTATTTCTACTGCGTAAATAACTTCGCCTGTTGCAGGGTTTGTTACATCAAATGTTTTGCCGTTTTGGTTTGCAAGGAAATGGCCGTTAATAAAATTTTGATAGACAGGTGTAGTCACGCTAAGCTCCATATTGCTTGATAAGTGAAAGTACGTAGCTTTTTGCTAACTTTTCACTGTGTTTAAACTGATTATTGTCTGACTTACTCAGTACTGCTCTTAACCATAGGCCATCAATCATTGCGGCGCTAAGTTCTGCAGCTTGTTTTGCTTGCTCAGCAGGCATTAATTGCTTAAAAGAAAATGCTAAATTACTTTGCAAGCGTTTACTGTTTACGTTTTGTAATCTGTGTAGCTCTTCGTCATGCATCGATTGCGCCCAAAAACTTAACCAGGTTCTGGTTGTATCATTACGCTGCTGTACAAGTGCAAAGTTGGCTTCAATAATAAACATTAAACGTTCAATGGCATTTGTTTGACAGCTGACCTTGCCTATCAAATCTTGCTTTAAGCTTGTTAATAAGTACCTTACAGTGGCTTCAATGAGCCCCTGCTTACCACCAAAATAATGGCTTATTATGCCTGACGATAAACCCGCATTTTTACTAATGGTGTTTATAGTTGTCCCTTGCAGTCCTTTATTAGCAACTGACTCTATAGTAGCGTCAATTAACTGCTGACGCCTGACCGGTTCCATTCCTACTTTAGGCATAATTTTTATTAATTGAACGTTCAATAAAGATAAGCTTAAGGTAATAGCTCTAACAATTCAAGGCTGTGCTGAACATATAGATGTCAAAGTGTAGACAATTTATTAATGTTTTTATAACTAATGAGATAAACGCAAGGATTTTAAATCTCATTTAAAGTAATTAAAAACAATGGGTTAAATTAATTGTGATTGCACATATACAGAGTAACGATTTCTTTACTGATATAAGTAAGTAAAAAGATTAAAAAATCGTTAGTAGGTTAATAGTTAGAGTGCTAATAGTATTATTTTAATACAACCAAAAGCAAAAGGGCTAATTACTTAGTGTTCTAATAAATAGTAGTCAAGCATAATATGTGTATTTAAATTGCGCATTAAACACGGGGATAGGGGATTAAACACGACTGATAACGCCTTTAAAAAGTAACGGGTAGCGTCTTAGCCTATTGCCAATATAGTCATCAGCTAAAATTTGCTGACAGATAAAGTTAATGTCTGTACTTGCTTCAAAAACCCAATCAAAGCGCTCTATAGCCAGCAAGAACCCACGCTTTAAATGAGTTTGAGAGCGGTACTGTTCTAGGTTGTTTTGAATAATTGAGATTTTGCTTGGATCAGCTCTAAGCTCTTCTACTACTTGGTTAATAAAAGTAGTATTGAGCTTACTGGTAGGGCGGTTTCTTATTTTTCGTGGGTGCATTAGCTCTCGTTTGCAATGTTATACAATTTTTTTAAAAAGTCGTCTTTATGCTTTTCATGTTCGTAGTCAAGGTGGTAGGTGTTATGAAAACCAAAGCGCAGTTCAACACCGCTACCTTGTAAATATATCGTATAGCCATCTACGTCTGAATAAGCTGTAACACCCTGATAATGTTTACCTTCATCAGTCATTTCACCTTTTTGGATGATACGTTCATACACGGCCAAAATTTGTTTGTTATCGAGTTCATTTTTCATGTGCATTCCTTAGTTTTATTATGCTACGTGTAAAACTTTTAATTGGTTTACTTTACAAGTAATTACATTGAAATTATTTATAATTTAGGCGGTTTTGTGCTTTATCTGTCGATAATTTGCAGGCGTTACACCGATTATTTTTTTGAACTGATTAGTAAAGTGTGCCTGATCAAAGTAATTTAATGTTAAAGCAAGCTCGGCTAGTGGTAAATTGGGTTGTGTTTTTATAGCCTGCATCGCCAGCTTTGCTTTTATTATTTGAGAGCATTGTCGAAAGTTCATACCTATATACTCGGCAAATAAACGCTCAATTTTTTTTGTATGTAAGCCCGTTTTAGTACTCAAATCATCTAGCGTTAAATTCCCACACATTTTACTCACTATACCAAGTAATGATTGGCTAATGTGTTGCTGTGCAATATTTATTGTTTTTGTGTGCAGATGAGCTGTAAAAAAGCCATTTAAAAAGTGGACTTGTGCGCAAAAGGAGTCATGGTTAGCTAGTTGATCATACATATAATTAGTTGAAAATGTGCATACATCTGTAGTAATTAAATCTCTAATATCTTTAGCCTGAAAGTCGGTGAATAATTTTGTCGCAGCAGGTTTAAACCTTACACCTAGCGCATCAATGTTTTTTGTTAAATTTAGCTTCTGTGACTGAAAAAATGTGGTGCAGATATAACCGTCACTATCTAAACGAGAGTCGTTAATTGTGAGTGGTTGTTGAAAGTTAAATATTATTCCCGAAGCACAGTCAGAGTGCAAAAAATGGGTTGTTTTGGGAGCATACTCGGTACTTTTTATACACCAATAGCTGTCAATAAAGGAGCTTAATACTGGACTGACACTTGCTTTTTGAAAGCCATCTAATGCTATCGGTTGTGCGTTAGGTATCACGATTAATCTCCTTATTACATGTCGTAATCTTACAATACCACAGTTTATCGTAATGATATTCTGCTTTTATTTTAAGGAGATATATATGAGAAATAAAGTGATTAGTTGTTTAGTTGGGCTAATTTTATTCAGCATTTGCCATACGATAAAAGCAACTGAACCATCACTCGTTTTACAAAGTGAATTAGGCGAGCAAATTAGTTTGGATGACTATGTAGGTAAAAAGCCCACCTATTTGAAATTTTGGGCAACGTGGTGCGCGCCTTGTATGGAGCAAATGCCACACTTCGAACGAGCATTTGAAGTATATGGAGATAAAATACAGTTCATCGCGATCAATATCGATTTAAACGAAACTCAAAAAGCGATTCAAAGCGTTAAGAAAAAATTTGGTTTGAGTATGCCGATGATGACAGATAATGCGGGGCGCGTGGCGCAATATTATCAATTTTTAGGAACCCCTTATCATGTGCTACTAGATCGAACTGGTAAAGTTATTTATCAAGGACATGATGCAGATAGCGCATTGAATAAAACCCTTAAATTATTATCACACGATGGCCTTAGCAAACAAACCCAACTTTTAGCTGCCCAAGGTAGACATCAGCCAGCGTTGCTGCGCATACCCGAGAAGGGGATAAAAGGGGTGTATTTTACCGCAGCATGGTGCGATTGGTATTTAGCTGACTCGCGACCAAGCATGTCTAAAAACTGTATTAATGGACAAAGCCAAGTAAATCGATTGTTTAAGCAAGGATTTACAATTGAATCACGTATTAGTCAGCTATGGACAGATGCGCATGCGGCGACAGAGTATATTACTAAATTTAATGTTCGACACCCAATCAGTATTGATTTTGGTAATGAACTATTTATTGAAAATAGCATATCAATTGTGCCCACTTTGATTATTTATAAAGATGGTAAAATAATCGAACGGATCACTGATTTTTCAACGCACATTAGTCTTGAAAATATTCAATAATTCACTTTGAGAATCGCGTATTCTAACCTATGCTCTAAGCTCATTTTTTGTTGAGCTTAGAGCATGATAGACAAGGCGTTACTACTTAAAACTCGTGAGTTATCCGATCAACTAATTGTCCTGCAAACACCGATCAGGATACTTGATGCAATTAATTGGGATAAACAAACTAAGGAGGAGTTTTTTAGGCAAAAATGCCAAAAAAACCCACTTATCGATCGCGCATATTACCAACAGCGCGACCTCGGTTTTGTACCTAGCGAGCTACGCCAAGCGTTTTCCACTTTGCACCGCAACATTATTAACCAATTGGGGCAGTTGAATCCGATTGCTCAATACATGGGAAAAATGTGTACTGAGTATAAAACAGTATTGAGTATGCTTGAGTATCGTGGCACGCCAGAATTTCATGATTTATCGGTGGAGTTGTTTGGCCATCCTAAAGATTTATTTCACGCAGGTGAGCCATCGCTTTCTGAGCTTGCTAATATGTTAGATAAACCATTAAAAAACTTGCTCGTCGCTGATATATTACCTGATGATCCTAAAAATATTGATGCAGTTGATGCTGTACGCATTTTGTCAGAGCAGGTTAATGCGAGTATGGCGGGGATAAATGTAGAGGTAATGCTTAGCGATGGTATTGTTAGTGATGCAGCGGCGGGCGCTAATAATATTAAGCTTAATCAAGATGTAAAGTTCTCCCAACGTGAGCTGGAGATTTTAGAAGTACACGAAGGGTGGATACATGTTGGCACAACTCAAAATGGCTTAGCGCAGCCGTATTTAACGTGTTTAAGTAAAGGAACTCCTAGTTCTACCATTACTCAAGAAGGACTCGCTGTTTTAACCGAAATTATTACTTTAAAATCGACCCCTAGGCGCTTATCAAAATTAGTTAATCGTATTCAAGCCGTAACAAAAGTAATTGATGGTGCTGAGTTTGTCGATATTTACCGTGATTACGTAGCGCAAGGTTTATCAAAAGACGACAGCTATACACTCGCGCAGCGTGTTTTTAGAGGCAGTACAGCAACAGGTCTTCCTTTTACAAAAGATATTGCCTACATTAAAGGCTTTGTTTTGGTATATAACTTAATTCGTGTGGCAATTCAGCTTGGTCGAATCGATAGGCTGCCTTTATTACTGGTAGGTAAAATATCGATAGATGATTTTAGATTAATATCTCAACTACATGATTTAGGTGTAATAGAAAGCCCACAGTTTGTGCCACCACACTTTAAAGATTTACGTGGTTTAGCAACTTGGCTGAGCTTCGGTCGCTTTATTGGTGACTTATCGTTTGAAAAGTTAGAAAACGATTATAAACCGTTATTTTTGTAAAAATTAACATTTATTTTGTTTTTTATATAAAAGAAGCCTTTTTTGTTTACATAATGAAAGTGCAGATGTATTATTTTTTACATCCTTTTGGATGAAAATATTAATATAAAAAAAACAGGGATAATTATCGTGAAAATAAAGTTATTTAAAAAAGCGGCTTTGTGTGCTGCTATATGTTCAACATTAACATTTTATAGTGGAATAAGTTCTGCAAGTAACGTTGATGGTGCTATTAAAGGTATAATTACACAACAAGTTAATGAAGCCCCGATTGCTGGTGCAACTGTAACAATTACAAATCCTGCAAATGGTTACGTTAAATCTATTCAGGTAGATAATAACGGTCAATTCAACCTTAACTCTGTCCCAGTTGGCGCTTACAATATTAAAATTGAAAAAGTAGGCTACCAAACTTCAGAGCTTAAGAATGTTGTAATTGGCATAGGTAAATCAGCAGCTCTTGAAGTTGAAATGACTGCGGGTGACATTGAAGTTATATCTGTTACTGGAAGCAAAATTGCCCGTGTTGATGTAACTAGCTCTGAGGCCTCTTTTAATATTTCAGCTGACGAATTAACTCGTTTACCTGTGGCACAAGATATTACATCAGTGGCGTTATTATCTCCAGGTGTTAACCTTGGTGATTCGCGCTTCTCTGATGCTAAAGGAAATTCACTGGGAAGTTTTGGTGGAGCATCACAAGCTGAAAATGTTTATTACGTAAATGGTCTCAATATGACCAATTTCCGAAATGGTGTTGGTGGTTCTACAATTCCATTTTTAGCTTATGATTCTTTTCAAATCAAAACAGGTGGTTATTCTGCCGAGTTTGGTCGTTCAACAGGCGGCGTAATAAGCTCTGTGACCAAAGCAGGTACAAATGAGTTTCATTTCGGTCTTCAGCATCGTCAAAATATTGATTCACTCGGTAGCCAACGACCAAATACAAATTATCTAGCTGATGATTGTAGCTACACATCTGTAAATAACGAAGTTGTAAAAACGTGTGCTAATACTGTTGGTGATATTATAACCGATAACAGCGGAGATTCACGAGAATCTAGAACCACAGATATTTTTGCTAGTGGTGCACTAATTGAAGATACTTTGTTTTTCTATGGTCTTTATGAGTTTAGAAAGTATGACTATGATGATTTGTTAACGCGCGGTACAACATTACGCAATCGCACAGACGATGACCCATATTACTTAGGCCGTCTTGATTGGAATATTAATGAAGATCACTCTTTAATGGCTTGGATGTTTAAAGATGAGTCTAAAGAATATTCAACTACATATAATCGTGATAAAAACGGCGCTCTAGATAAAGAAAATACCACTCAATCTAATACCTTAAGTGGTGGCACTAGCTGGTCTATTCGATATAACGGTAATTTAACAGATTATCTATCTGTATCTGCAATGGCCGGTAAAGTTGAATTTAATGACTCTACTCGTTCAGATGGCGCCGATTGCCCAGTAATTATCGATGCTCAAGCTGGACAAAACTTAGGTTGTTGGGATCCATCGGCTTTTCAAATATCTACTAATAGCGATGAGCGCAAGCAATATCGTTTAGATTTTGATTGGTTAGTTACTGATGATCATCGTTTACGCTTTGGTTATGATGCGGAAAAAAATACTTCAACAAGCCAAGTTGATTTGTCTGGTGGTATTTATTACAGATACGTCGGTTATGATGCGGGTGCCATCTTGCCAAACAAACATGTAGTCGCTGAATCTGGCCGTTATGTACGTGTTCGTAACTACAATGTTGGTGGTGAATTCGATATCAATAATGAGGCATTTTACATAGAAGATACGTGGAATGTTACAGATCAATTCACCGCGACAATTGGTTTACGTTGGGATAGTTTTGAAAACTTGAATGCAAGTGGTAATACTTTCGTTAAAATTGATAACCAATTTGCACCTCGTTTAGGTTTATCGTATGACCTATTTGGTGATGGCGAACATAAAATATTCGCTAATGCAGGTCGTTATTATTTACCTGTTGCATCAAATACGAATGTTCGTTTATCTGGTGCTGAACTTTACACTCATGATTACTATACAATTCAAAGTGAAGGCTCCGATGGTGTACCTGTACTTGGTAATAAGCTAGGGGACACCGATGTAATAGGAGATGGTACAACACCTAGCCCCGTTAGTGTTCGAGATAACGGTTTACAACCAATGTATCAAGATGAGCTGATTTTCGGTTACCATGGCATGCTTAACGAAGACTGGTCTCTTGGTGTTAAGTTTACTCGCCGTGAAGTACAAAGCATAATTGATGATGGCAGTATGGTTGAAGCCTTTAAGAGTATTGGTTTAAATGGTAGTGCTGGTGATCATTTCTTATTATTTAATCCAGGTGAGGGTGTTTCTTTCCAATATGACTATGATGGAGATGGTACGCTAGAAGATTATAACTTTACTGCTGAGCAATTAGGTTATCCAGACGCTAAGCGTAATTATAACTCTATAGATGTGGTACTTGAAAAGTCTTGGGATGGACTTTGGATGTTTAATGCTACATACACATGGGCACAAAGTTATGGTAATGCTGAAGGTTATGTGAAGTCTGATAACGGTCAAGATGATGCAGGCTTAACGACTGATTGGGATTACCCTTACTTAATGGACGGTGCGGACGGCTATTTGCCAAATGATCGTCGCCATGCATTAAAACTGTTCGGCTCTTATGCAGTTACGGATAACCTACTTATAGGTATGAATGCGAATATTACGTCAGGACGCCCTCGTAACGCTCTAGGTGCGGGTTATGCACCTGATCAAGATTCTTATGCATACGGCGATACTTATTACGTAGGGGATACTAAATTTTCACGTGGTAGTTTCGGTCGTACACCTTGGACTACAACAATTAATGCTAACATCAAATATGACTTGAGTGATCTTGAGGTGTTTGACTCTGCATATATTGCGTTAAATGTATTCAACTTATTTGATGCTTCAAATGTCACTACTTATGAGGAGTTAGCAGAAGAAGAAGCTGCATTTAATCCAAATGCACAATTTGGCAGTTCTCTTTACTTCCAAACTCCACGTCGTGTTGAAGTTGTATTTAATATGATGTTCTAATCACTACTTAGTCAAAATTGATCTAATAAAAGCACTATAGTTTTATAGTGCTTTTTTAATAAATAAAAAATACTAAAGGAGCAATTGTATGAAAGAGATATACCTATTAATTTTAACTTCTTTATCTTTTTTAATCGGTTGTCAAAGTTTTCCTATAAAAGTAGATATAAAAGACAATAACTTTCGTTTTGAAAACTTCGCTTTTGATAAGGGTAAAAATAGAGAATATGTTTTTTTGATGTGTAATAGTAAGTCACCAACAAATTGGCATCAGGCTAGGCAATACGAAAGTGGTGAACATATTCTATGGGTTAAAGCTGTAATAGGAGAAAGAGATTTTCAATCAAGTATTAAAAATGCTTTTGTCAAATTTGAAATTAACTTAAAGCCAAATAAAAGGTATATTCTAAATAGAAAAATAGATGGAGATAATATATTTATTTGGATTGAAGATGAAAATACTCGACAAATAGCATCGAATGTAAAACAAGCAAAACTTAAAAAACAGCTTATAATTGAAGATAGATTAAGGAAAGAGCAATGTTTGGAAGGTTCAATTTAATAAAGTCCCTGATTACCCCAGCGTAAAAAATTACATCTATCCTGACATATGTAGGGCCTGCAAGCACTGAACTAAAAGGCTCATGGTCTTTTTAGCACTGTCGCTTCACCAAACCTGTGGATCCTTAAATACCGTCATCTAGGTAGTACAATGATTGCAGATGAAGTCATACATTGTGATTGTTGCGGTAATGATTTGCATAAAATGGGTGACGATGTTAGAGAAAAGCTCGAATTCGTACCCGCATAGGTAAAAGTCATTGAGAATATTTGCCAAGGTACGGTAAGCGTCCGGCAAAGAGCATCTAAACAATGTACCGAGTTCAAATTAAGTTACTTCAAGCAATTATTTGGAGTAATTTATGAAAATAACTCGAAGCGATGAACAATGGCGAACTATCCTTACTGAACAGCAAGCTAGTGGCTTAACCATCATTGATTATTGCCGTAAACATCAATTAGCAACTTCTAGTTTTTATATCTTTCGTAAAAAACTGGGGATCACTACCAGCGGCTTTGTTCGTACCCAAGTCACCCAACCAGTTGAATTGATAACGCAGCAACCCCTCATTGAATTGACGCTAGGAAAAGCAACATTAAAGCCTGAGGGATCCTCACAATTGCTAATAAGCTACAAGCACTCACGGCAATCCTTATTTAACAGACATTGATCAGA
>NZ_PNDU01000595.1:0-285 GCF_005886635.1 Pseudoalteromonas sp. S558
AACGAGAACTGGCAGCTGGTGCAGGAGCATGGCATCTTGAGATCCTAGCTGTTAAACGTGTCATACTAAACCCCCTAAACCCACAAGATAGAAATTTACTGCAAGAAAGGACTTCCCCTGCAATTGCGCGTGAAAACATTAGCTTTAACTATCCTTCTCGCCCCGATGTAAGCGCACTTAATAAGGTAAGCATAAATATTCAGAAAGGCCAAACTGTGGCTAGTGTTGGCACTTCTGGGGCTGGTACAACTACATTATTTGAAATGCTACAACGTTTTTAAGATC
>NZ_PNDU01000596.1:0-325 GCF_005886635.1 Pseudoalteromonas sp. S558
ATTTGGCGTGCAACACCACTGAATGACCGTGTTTCTGCGGTGCGTCAGTTATTAGCGAAAGTAGCAACCGTTGAAATTATTGATGACCTTGCAGACGATTTAGCGTTAACACTTGCCGATGCACGTGCTCAGTTAAACCGCTTAGAAAAGCACATGCGTAAATATACAACATTGCCAGGGCCAACGGGTGAATCGAATACACTTCACATTGAACCACGCGGCTGTGTAGTATGTTAAGCTCATAAGACCTCCTCAATAATCTTTTGGGAAGTATCTATTATTACCGCACAGGCTGACGCTAAGAAGCTAATATCACATGCATATT
>NZ_PNDU01000597.1:0-345 GCF_005886635.1 Pseudoalteromonas sp. S558
TATAAAACGTTAAAGTGAGTTAACTAATTAAATATACTCAACCTCAATGATTTCGTACTCTACATCACCTTTTGGCGTTTTGATAATCACAGCGTCATCCGCTTGTTTACCAATTAAGCCGCGAGCAATTGGTGAATTAACAGAAATTAAATTACTTTTAATATCTGCTTCATCATAGCCAACAATCTGATATTTAACTTCAGCGTCGGTTTCAACATTAACGATGGTTACTGTAGTCCCAAAAATCACTTTACCTGTATTAGGCATCTTTGTTACGTCAATCATCTGCATGTTTGAAAGTTTTGCTTCAATTTCTTGAATACGGCCTTCACAAAAACCCTGTTG
>NZ_PNDU01000598.1:0-312 GCF_005886635.1 Pseudoalteromonas sp. S558
CATTAGTTCGCCTTCTTTAACAAACCCAATATAAAACGATTGTGGAAAATATTTTGGTTCAAAATGGAAGTTTACTAAATCATTATCTGCCAACCATAAGCTTTGACTAATTATTACGTAATGATTAAACAAAGCTGTATGATTAAATAAAAAATCGGAGGCAAATAGCCCGCCGAGCGACTGACCAATGAAAGTACTCGATGAGTGTTGTGAGGAATATTTTATGAATTAGCGGGCGTAGATCATCGATTATAAAATGGATAAACTTTTTTGAGACGCCATGCGCTGGTAAATCTTTTATTTCAAGCGGGT
>NZ_PNDU01000599.1:0-236 GCF_005886635.1 Pseudoalteromonas sp. S558
TAATTAAGTTATCTATTTTGAGGGAAGGAAATCGTATCGAAAACAAGGCAAAAAAATTGTCCTTTAGTTGTTCTATATCATAAATTTTTAACAAAGTTAGCGTCAGGAGGTTAAGTATTATTGCAAATTGTTAAATTCTAGAAAATAAAAACGCTGAACGATTAGCGGATATTAAATCGGTCAGTTCAGATTTTTTTTGTTTAAAGGAGTGTAAAATAAGCGTCCTTCGCCTGCAT
>NZ_PNDU01000600.1:0-258 GCF_005886635.1 Pseudoalteromonas sp. S558
ATAGCGGGTATTTGGCGTTGCCAAATTTCACGCAGAGGTTTTATGAGAGTTATGCCGTCGCAATCACTCCCTAATTGATAATCCAGTAAAATAACATCGGGTGCCCCGTTTTGGTTCGCGTAAGCTAATTCATTATCCACGTTATCAAAAAGTGTGTAATTGGCCTTCCATTTTTGGAGTAAGCTTGCGATTGCTGCTAGGTTTTCAGGGTCGTCATCCACGGCAACTATATTAATTGCTTCACGATTTTCTATTAAG
>NZ_PNDU01000601.1:0-252 GCF_005886635.1 Pseudoalteromonas sp. S558
TATCAAAAAAATATGCAAGATAGTGATACCGAATGTATAAAACATAAAAACGATAAACAGATCTTTATGAATATCAATGGTGTTGCACCAATGCATACTCAGACCGCAACTTTAAACGCAAAAGACAAGGAGTAGACCAGTATTAAAGGAACTAACTTAACAAAGAAAATTGGTGATGTTAATGCGTTAAACGATCTTCGCGTTACCGAAGATAAGGGTAAAATAACGGTTTTACTTGGCCCGAATGGTGCG
>NZ_PNDU01000602.1:0-456 GCF_005886635.1 Pseudoalteromonas sp. S558
TATTGGGACCAGTTGGCGGGAATCACCTCGCCTTCTCCCAAGCCCGGCAACAAGGAACTCGGCAGCGACGGCGGCGAATATTGGTTCGTCACCGCCACCGCCGATATCGCTGCTACGGCCGCAACCGGAACTCAGGTTATTCTTACCTATCCGGCCTATACGGTGGCGGCCGGCGCAGGCGGCTTTTACACCCCGCCGGCAACCGCAGTGAAGAACGGTGATGCGCTGTGGATTCGCCGTGGCGCTTACAACGCTGCGCCGGTCTAACACTCCATAGGCCATACATCAGGGGCGGCTTCCGAGCCGCCCTTTTCCTTTCCCACTCAGACAAAGGATTTTCACCATGGCAGAGCCAATCGAACTTGATACCCGCGAAATCCCCGTCACGCCTCTGTTTCGATATGAGAGCGTCGAGGACATCAACGCTTCAGAGCGTGCGGGCCATCTCGTCAAGAA
>NZ_PNDU01000603.1:0-299 GCF_005886635.1 Pseudoalteromonas sp. S558
ACCACTGGTAGCTCTTCTGCGTTAAACGATGTTTTTTGAAATAGCTCATGCAGTACTTGGTAGCCTTTAAGTAAGGTTGGCGCCTCAGCCATTACAGCATGAAGGTTGGGTAACATACCAAAAGCAGCAATAGAGTCCGCCAATAGAGGGGGTGCATCTTCTGATGCATTTTCTTGTGTCTATAGGGTAAATTCGGCCATCACTAACTCCAATTAAAAATAGTTTTAAGTTACATCGAGAGACATTCTATTTGATTTTGAGCGATCGCTCATGTTAAAGTTGAACAGTTGCTCAACTTA
>NZ_PNDU01000604.1:0-252 GCF_005886635.1 Pseudoalteromonas sp. S558
GAAGTCTCCTGCACCGGCTATATCGTTTTCCTAAGCAGCGACTTCGGTTAAAAAGATAAGTGCTTCTTCAAGCGTATAGCCAGCCGCTAAGATGGCGATTAGCGTTATTGCGCGCATACGGTTGTAACGGTTAAAGCGAGAGGCTGTTGCTTCCTCTTTTAAGCTGAAACGGCTATCAAGTGCCACTAGTTCACCGCTACGTGATTTTAGGTAGATATTCGAAATGTCGGTCGGGTTAGCATAGTCTTCCTT
>NZ_PNDU01000061.1:0-5895 GCF_005886635.1 Pseudoalteromonas sp. S558
TAATAATAACAATTTTATTAAAAACAAGATCATTATAGCGTATTAGATAACTCACTAAGTACGTTAAAAAATTATTTAGATAGAACAACTATGTATCATAATTTTAGCCTTGCTATTGAACTATTTTTTGTTTCTAGAATAGATCACTAATTTAATGCAATTGGTATTAGTTTACGAATGTATCAGGTAACGCGGTAAATGATAGGCAAAAAAAAGCCCGCAAAAAATGCGGGCAAACAACAAGTTGAAGGAAGTAATCTTTGGGAACTACGTTTTACAAATTAAGGTTTTATCCAAAAAAGTAAAACAATGTAATACGATAAAATCATATTACTAAGAACTTTGCGTAATGAAACAATATCACTTAGTGCACTAGCTCGGTATGCATTAATAATACGCAATATCGACTATAAGTTCAAACTAGAAAATTTACATTTTCAGATTAGAAAAAATAATCCGAGTGTGTTTTTTACTACTTAGTCATTGTTCGTTAATCAACCATTGGATTTGTAAGTTTATGAAAAATAAGCTTTGTAGATGTTTTTATTGTTTTTTGTAGTATTAGTTTTACTATTACGTGAAGGTAGCTTAAAGATGCTTTTGAGTGTTTATGCACGTATTTTGAATAAATGCTCTAATTTATGAAGTTTATTGATATATTTAATCATCTTTAATGCAATATATTAAATTGTAAATGGTGTGTTTATTGACTTGGGTTGGATAAATCATATACGAAGGTTATTTTTAACGTTTTTTGTTGGTTATTCATAGCAATATGATTGTCAGTATGAAATGGACTATATACACTAGTTGCAACTTTTGACTGCACAGGCAGTCATATTTATAGAATTTTCTTATTTTGATACTATTTAGGAGTTTAACGTGGGATCAGGGCTTAATTTTTTAGATCTAATTTTAGAAGCCAGTTTGCTTGTTCAACTAGTCATGTTAGGGCTAGTTGCTATGTCTGTTATGTCTTGGGCAATTATTTTTCAACGTAAAAAAGCGATATCGGATGCTTTGGCAAATACTAAAAAGTTTGAGCAAAAATTTTGGTCAGGTATTGATTTAAGTAAGTTATACAACGAAATATCGTCACGCAGTGGTCAATCTCAAGGTATTGAAGCGTTGTTTACCGCCGGTTTTAAAGAGTTTGCGCGTCATAAAAAGAATACTTTTCAAAGTGCGGGCATTGTTATGGAAGGTACACACCGCTCGATGCGTGTTGCGCTTTCTCGTGAAATAGAAAAAACCGAATCAAGTCTTTCATTTTTAGCAACAGTTGGTTCAATTAGCCCGTATATAGGCTTATTTGGTACCGTGTGGGGTATTATGAATGCCTTTATTGCGCTAGGTGAAGTTAAACAAGCAACCTTACAAATGGTCGCGCCAGGTATTGCAGAAGCACTTATTGCAACCGCGATGGGCTTATTTGCCGCGATCCCAGCTGTTATCGCCTATAACCGTTTTTCCAATAAAATCGAAAAACTGGAATCTCATTATATTAACTTTATGGAAGAATTTGCGAATATCTTGCATCGTCAAGCAGCTACTCAAATAGAGGCCCAAGCGAATGTATCAGCGTAAAAAGCGCCGTCCGGTCGCAGAAATTAATGTAGTACCTTACATTGATGTAATGTTGGTACTACTTATTATATTTATGGCTACAGCACCGCTTATTACACATGGTGTAAAAGTCGATTTACCAAAAATGGAAGAGTCCGATTTAGTTGATACTAAAGATACCCCACCCATTATTGCCTCTATTGATGCGCAAGGTAAATACTATGTAAGTGTAGGTACAGATCCAGAAGAGCCTATGGAAGCGCTCGATGTAGCCGCAGTTATAAAGTTACAACTAATGAAAAACCCTGACGTACCAGTAATGATAAAAGGTTCGGGCAAGGTGTCGTATCAAGAAGTGTTGTTACTAATGGATTTTTTGAAAAATGCAGGCGTACCATCAGTAGGGTTAATGACCGAATCCTTCGAGGGGACAAAGTAGCCGTATGAATAGTTCATTAATAAAGTCGGTAGTACTTCATTTAGGTATTGGTGGTTTTTTGTATGCATCTGCAAACATTCATCCATCAGCACCTAAAGTTATGGAGGTAACGCTTAATTCGGCTATTCCAACTGCAGATAAAGCGGTATCGGCTGTGACCGTCGATCAGAAAATGGTTGAGCAAAAGATAGCTGAGCTGCAGAAAAAAGAAAAAGATAAAAAACAGGCCGAAGATAAACGTATTCGCGATTTAGAACGCAGAGCAGCAAACGCGCGCAAGCAGCGCGAATCTGAAGCCCGTAGCATTAAAAAGTTAGAGCAAGAGCGCAAAGCAAAAGAGAAAGAAACCGCAGAAGCGCAAGCCCAAGCAAAAAAAGCACGTGCAATTGAGCAAAAGGAACGCGCTAAAGCAAAGCAAGCCGAAAAACAAAAGGAAGAAGCTGAAAACGCTGCAAAAGCGGCAGCCCAAAGACGTAAAACCGAAGAAGATGCACTAAAAAAAGCAGAAGCAGAGCGTGAAAAACGCGAGCTAGAAGCTAAAGAACGTGCAGCCGAGGCCGAACGTAAACGTCAGCAAGCGTTGCAAGAGCAGATATTACAAGAGCAACTTGCTAAAGAGCAGGCTGCGCGTAATAAAATACGCCAACAACAAGTCGTCGGTGAAGTAGATAAATACCGTGCTTTAATTATGGCGCGTATCCAACAAAACTTACTGATTGACGAAAAAATGAAAAATCAACAGTGTAGAGTTAACATTCGCTTAGGCTTTAATGGTTTAGTTACACAAGTTAAATCGTTAGGCGGCGATAAATTAGTGTGCGAAGCGACGTTGAGAGCAGTGCGAATGGCAGACACGCTACCTGTTTCTAAAGATAAAGATGTATTCGATAAACTCAAGAATATTAATTTAACAATCAAGCCAGAGTTTTAAAGGGATGATATGTTCAACAAAGTAAAAATAGCCTGTTTAGTTTTATTATTGGGGTTTCAGAGTATTGCACATGCAGCGCTTGAAATTGTAATTACAGAAGGGGTTGATGGTGCAAGGCCTATTGCAATAGTACCTTTTAAATACAGAGGAATTGGCCCGATACCGCAAGAGTTGAATAGTGTTATTGCTGCCGATTTAATGCGCAGTGGTAAATTTAAGCCTGTTAATGTTGCGCAAATGCCGCAGCAACCGAGCAAAGACAGTGAAATTGATTACGCATCATGGGTTAATAAAGGCGTTGAGGCAGTGCTTGTTGGTGAAGTTGAACAACAAACTGATGGGCGATACCTAGTTCGTTATGAGTTAGTTGATGTAATACGTGGTCAAATAACCGGTGGCAACACGCAAATGATGAGCAATGGTAAGTTAGTTAAAAGCCAAAGCCATATTTTAGAAGCGCGTGAAAGTGTTATAGGGGAGAGTGGCTTTCGTCGTTACTCGCACCGCATTAGTGATGTTATTTACGAAAAGCTAACCGGTGAAAAAGGCGCTTTTTTAACGAAGATAGCATATGTTATTGTGCGCGATACAGATGCTAAGCCTTATCAGCTAGTTGTTGCTGACTATGACGGCTTTAATGAACAAGTATTGCTTCGCTCAAAAGAGCCACTGATGTCGCCGGCTTGGTCGCCAGATGGCACTAAATTAGCTTATGTGACGTTTGAAAATCGCCAAAGCCAAATCTATATTCAAGATTTGTACACGGGTAAACGAGAAGTTATTGCTAGTTACCGTGGGATTAATGGCGCACCACAGTTTTCACCTGATGGTAAAAAGTTGTTATTGGTATTGTCAAAAGACAACGGTGGAGCCACTGAGATTTATTTGTTGGACCTAGCAACACGTAAAGAAACACGACTTACGCGTCATCGCAGTATCGATACTGAGCCATCTTGGCACCCAAATAGCCAAGATATAGTATTTACCTCTGAAAGAGGTGGTAATGCTCAGATTTATAAGTTAAATTTACAAACAGGTAGGTCGCGAAGGTTGACCTTTGACGGCGATATGAACCTAGCGGGTTCTATAACACCTGACGGAAAAGAATTAGTGATGGTAAACCGTACTAACGGGCAGTATCATCTTGCTAAGAAAGAGCTGGCTACAGGCGCGTTTCAAGTGTTAACGCGGACACGCCTTGATGAATCTCCGAGCATAGCGCCAAATGGCTCGATGATTATTTATAGCACGCTCCATAATAATAAACAGGTACTCGCGCTGGTATCGATGGACGGCCGCTTTAAAGCACTGTTACCTGTGCTAGACGGACAAGTAAAGGCGCCAGCTTGGTCGCCATATTTACAGTAATATTACTGGTTTACTCAAAATAGGAATCAACTCAATGCAACTTAATAAAATACTTAAAGGCCTGCTAATTGCTGTGCCAGTAATGACATTAGCAGCTTGTAGCTCATCATCAGACATTGATGACGGTGCTGCAAATCAAACAAATCAAGCTGTTGTTGAGCAGCCAACGAATAATGATACAGTTGAAGTAGCGACTATTTCACCTGAGCAACAAGCAGAAGAGCAACTTCGCCAAAAATACGAAGCACTTCGTCAAGAGCAAGTAATTTACTTTGACTTTGATAAAGCGACAGTTGAAGGCAAGTACGCTGATTTACTTCGTGCACATGCTGAGTTCTTAGTTCAAAATTCATCAGTTAAAGTACTCATTGAAGGCCATGCAGATGAGCGCGGTACGCCAGAGTATAATATTGCACTTGGTGAACACCGTGGTAAAGCTGTTGAAAAATACCTACAAAGTTTAGGTGTTTCAGCGAGCCAAATGTCAGTGGTAAGCTACGGTGAAGAGAAGCCAATGGTTAAATCTCGCACTGAATCAGCTTTCGCTAAAAACCGCCGTGCGGTATTAGTTTACTAAGATAAGAGATATTATGAAGCCGAAAATTATTTTGGCAGCCATGATATTGAGCGGGAGCACCCAGTTAATGGCTGCTCCCGCTCCTGTTTCAGAAGCTGCAAGTTCACAAACGAGTGTTGAGAAGCGTTTAGCGTCACTTGAAAAGTTGATGCAGACACGTAATTTTTTACAAGTTGAGTTACAGCAACAACTTAATTTATTACAAGATGAAGTCAGTCAAATACGAGGCGTAACTGAAGAGCAGAGTTATAAGCTTGAAAAAGTACTGCAGCGCCAACGTGAACTTTATCAAGAAATTGAAAATAGAGTAAGCCAAGCTTACACACAGCCGGCTGTAGTCCCTGCGACGGACTACACGCAAGCTAATGATGCGCAGACCTACAGCACTGATTTATCTGAAAACGAAGCGTACGAGCGTGCTGTTGCGTTAATAATGAAAGATAAGCGCTATGATCAGGCAATTCCCGAGTTTCAAACTTTTTTAACAACGTATCCAAATTCCGTTTATGTGTCTAATGCACATTATTGGCTTGGGCAATTGTTAACGATTAAAAATACGCCAGTTAAAGCAATTGAGCATTTTAAAGTGGTTGTAAACGAATTTCCTAATTCAAATAAACGCCCTGATGCAATGTTAAAGTTAGGAACGCTTTTACAAGAGCAAGGTTTTGCCGAAAATGCGCAAAAAATACTGAGCGATCTTATTAATCAGTATCCAAGCACAACTGCTGCAAAATTAGCCACCAATCGCTTATCAAAATAATTGAATCGGCTTGATTAGACTGCTTTTTGTCATAAGCGGTCTAAAATTGGTCAACTAGGCAGAAAAACTTAAAAAAAGAGACAATTTCGGTTGCACTCATTTTATAAATAAGTATTATAAGCGCCCGCAGCAAACGAATGGTTACCCCACTTGAAATGCGGCAAAAAGAGCGGGTTATTAGCTCAGTTGGTAGAGCAGTTGACTTTTAATCAATTGGTCGATGGTTCAAATCCATCATAACCCACCATTTT
>NZ_PNDU01000605.1:0-729 GCF_005886635.1 Pseudoalteromonas sp. S558
TAAAGCATACACTATTAAAAGGGTCTCAGTAATTAGCCATATTCGCCAAGGTAACCGCGGGCGAGTATGTCTAGAAAACACTCATCCATTTACACGTGAGTTGTGGGGGCGCGAGATTACATACGCACACAATGGGCAATTGTCTAATTATCATGATTTAAAAACAGAATATTATCGTCCGGTGGGAAATACCGATAGCGAACTGGCGTTTTGTTGGTTGCTTGATAAAATTCGCGAAAAATACCCTAAGCGTCCAAGTAATATGGCGTCGGTTTTCAGATATGCCGCTAAGCTTTCGCATACACTGCGTGAAAAAGGGGTGTTTAATATGCTACTTACCGATGGCGTATTTGTTTTAGCTTATTGCACTAATAACTTACATTACATAACGCGCCGTGCGCCATTTGGTAAAGCAACATTAATTGATGCCGATATGGTGGTTGATTTTCAACAAGAAACCACACCAAACGATGTAGTAACAGTGATAGCCACAAGGCCTTTGACGAATGATGAGCGATGGCAAAAAATGCAGCCAGGGGAGTTTGTGTTATTTAAAATGGGTGAACTTATATAGCTCACCCATTTTATTTAAATAACCTGAAAATAGCTGCTTGAGATAGAGTTATTATCCAGAGTTCAGGTTATATATCTTTCTAGTTGAAAGCTAGCGCTGGGTTTAACATTACCATTCAAACGGGCGGCGTTTGTTACGGTTACCACGCAAATACG
>NZ_PNDU01000606.1:0-508 GCF_005886635.1 Pseudoalteromonas sp. S558
CTAGTAGGTAGCCTTGATGATCTTGTTCAGCGCCATTGTGGGCTGAACGTTATTGTGAGCGCTTCCACCGCCTGGATTGATCATCACCACGGTAGTGCTGGACGAAACAGCAGTGATCGGCGTGGCGTTGTACGGAACATTGGATATATTTGGCGGGCTCGCTGGCGCTGGCGAGAGTGCCTGCCCCCCGTACAATTGAGAGCCGGCGCCTATGGACGTAGCAGTTGTCGTGGCAGCGTCGTTTGGAATGTTTGCTGGCAATTGCGCCGCCGTAAGGGAAACGCTTTCGCTGCCTCCGACAGAGCCTAGTCCAGATATGCTGGCCAGTCTGCCGGCAGCCGTACCGCCCATATTGTCACGGCCGGCCACCGCGCGCCCGCGTAGATCTGGCACATTGAATGTCGTCGTTCCATCGCCGGTTCCATATGTCGTCCCGATAGCCGCAAACAACGCGGCATAGGCCGTTCTCGAAACCGCCTGGCCGTAGCAGAGCAGCCATCCAGCCGGC
>NZ_PNDU01000607.1:0-229 GCF_005886635.1 Pseudoalteromonas sp. S558
TATTACCTTCTTTATTGAGCAAAAAATAATAAATAACACGAAGTATTTAACATATATCGTCCCTATAAATGCGATTACTCATAATTAAAACAAAAATGCTACACAAGAACTTAAACACAATAAAATAGGCTCTGGTAATGATAATAAATACATAGCAGCAATGTTAAATGAAAGCTTTTCTAATCAATTCTATTTATTTCAGAATATTCAAAAAAAACAATGGTTTAAA
>NZ_PNDU01000608.1:0-537 GCF_005886635.1 Pseudoalteromonas sp. S558
TAATTTAATTCTATTACAATTGAATTTTTCACAATTACTGTTGTTATTAGCAGGGCTTAATTTACTGATATCGGTTTATATATACAGCAAAGTTCCTGAGTTCTTTTTACGCTTTATTATTTATATTTTAGCGATTTGCATGTATCGGGTGCGCACTAAAGCCGAGCCTAACATTCCCGATGAAGGGGCTGCGGTAGTGGTAAGTAACCATGTTAGCTTTGTTGATTGGATGTTTATTTTAGCGGCGTCGCCTAGGCCAATTCGGTTTGTTGTATTTGCACCTATTTACTATTCACCGGCACTTAATTGGTTATTTAAAATGGCCAAAGCCATTCCAATCGATAGTCAAAAATCAAACCCTAAGGCGTTTAATAAAGCCTTTGATGACATCGCTAAAACACTGGAAAGTGGTGAGTTAGTAGGTATTTTTCCTGAAGGAAAACTAAGCGGTGATGGCGAAGTTGATGCCTTTCGCAGTGGCATTGAAAAAATAAAAAAGAGCACGCCAGGTCGTGTTATCCCTGTTCATTTAGATGG
>NZ_PNDU01000609.1:0-405 GCF_005886635.1 Pseudoalteromonas sp. S558
TGATGAAGGTGATGGTACCTTGTTAGGTGCGTTTACTATGGACGAATCAGATTTAGACTTGGAGGTTTCAGAGTACGACGTTCAATCTAATACAAACCTTGGTTTTGCAGTTGATGCAGAAGGCCAAATTGTGGTTGTAGATACAACTTTATTAGCGGGTGATACATCTGCAGAAATGGAAGTTGTTGCGATTGATGTTCGTGGGAATGTATCTGCACCTGCAATGGTAACAATATCCGTTACTAAAGTAGCACCTCCTGTTGTTACTCCTGAGCCTGCTAAGAAAAGCTCTTCAGGTTCATTAGCTTGGCTAACATTGCTAGTAGCGCCATTTGCATTTATGCGTCGTCGTAAGCAAAAGTAATTAAATAAATTAAATATTAACTAAAGGGAGCTTCTGCTCCC
>NZ_PNDU01000610.1:0-210 GCF_005886635.1 Pseudoalteromonas sp. S558
CGAATAGCGTTGTGTCAGGGTCAATTACTTTTAACACAGATGCAATTTGAACGCCATCAGCAGTTGATACCTATTGCACATAAAGTGTAGCGTCAGCTAAAGCTGTAAGTGCGGCAGTGGCCAGTTGGGGACCAAGGTGTAGAGCCGCCAACACCAATGCTTACAACATCTTTAACGGTTTTACCGGTATAACCAACCCAGTTACCACTT
>NZ_PNDU01000611.1:0-264 GCF_005886635.1 Pseudoalteromonas sp. S558
ATGTGCAGCGTCTAATAAGCGGTTTTGTTCGTCGCGTACAGTTAGTATTTCTAACCAGTAATCTTTACTAAATTTGCTATTTTTTGGCGATTTTAAAACATCGTAACAAACATATGTAATTACGTAGTCACTACGCTCACCCTGTAACGCTTAACAAATATCTTGGGCGCTAAAGCTCATAATAGGGGCCATCCAACGCTTCATTGCTTCTTCAATATGATAAAGCGATGTTTGACAAGAACCAAGTGCATGACTATCGCGCTT
>NZ_PNDU01000612.1:0-333 GCF_005886635.1 Pseudoalteromonas sp. S558
AAGTTTTATATAGATAAATAAGCATAAAAAATTTAATAATAATTTTATTATTAAGTATAAAAGCTAAAAACGTCATCGAGATTAAAGTTTACGCTTACGTGAACGTCACTTTGAATTTATATGTAAACTTAATAGTACATCTTGAAAAAGAACACTACATCTTAAAATACAAAGGGTTATATAATAACTGTCTGCGCTCTATAAACTTCTATAAGGTCTGTAACTATCTGGAAATTATTAATATAAAAAAAACAGCGATAATTATCGTGAAAATAAAGTTATTTAAAAAAGCGGCATTGTGTGCTGCAATATGTTCAACATTAACATTTTATA
>NZ_PNDU01000613.1:0-433 GCF_005886635.1 Pseudoalteromonas sp. S558
ACCAGAAATATTACTTGAAGTAAGTGGTGTCGGTTAGGAAGTTCAAATGCCAATGACGTGTTTTTACGATTTACCAAAAATTGGAGAAAACTCGATTGTTTATACTCACTTTGTAGTACGTGAAGATGCTCAAATGTTATTTGTTTTTAATAATAAAGTTGAGCGTGCATTGTTTAGAGAGCAATTAAAAGCAAATGGGGTAGTGCCAAAACTTGGTTTAGCTATTTTATCGGGCATGGCGGCAAAGCAATTTGTAAGATGTGTAAATAATCAAGACTCAACATCGCTTGTTAAATTACCCTGTGTAGGTAAAAAAACGGCCGAGCGTTTAGTAGTCGATATGAAAGGCAGACAAAAAGATTGGGGTATTGATTTATTTACGCCATTTAGAGACAGCGCTGTAATAGTTCCAATTCGCGATGCGTGAGATGCT
>NZ_PNDU01000062.1:0-21723 GCF_005886635.1 Pseudoalteromonas sp. S558
AAAATAAATTTATCTCGAGCAGCTATTTTCAGCGCTAACTGCGTTGAATTTACTTGCAATGGGCCCGCTATAGACGCGTAAATTAGCCTTGTTTTCACTGAAAATCTCTTAACCAGCGTTCAGGCTAGTTTGGTAATGACTTAAGTTTTTTGTGAAAAGTAATCACCTACCATAGCCGCTGCCTTGCCTAAAAGCCAAACACACTGCTGCAAATTCAACCGCCAAAGATCAACAGGCACTAATTATGCGTGTTAATTAAATACACATTAAATTGACAACTATGTTGAATTAGATAATTTGTAAAGTTATTAGTGATTATAGTTGCTAATTACCCCACGCATCCTTATAATAGCCGCCATTGTTTAGCTTGTTCTAAAAAGCTAACAGCGATATTAAATTAAGATTTTAATATCTATTGGCGCGGGATGGAGCAGTCTGGTAGCTCGTCGGGCTCATAACCCGAAGGTCGTCGGTTCAAATCCGGCTCCCGCAACCAATTCTAATAATAAGCGAAAGCTTATTAATTTATGTCGCGCATTCTAAGTAATGCGCGTTTTGCGTTTAAGCTAGTGTAGTTTAATTTGGTCAGATAGCTGACTCGCAGCCAAGCTCGGCCCTAGGCCACACAGTTTTATGCTTTTTGGTGTGACGCCCCGCTTGGTTCGGGGCGTTGTTGTATCTGCACCTTTCGGTTTGATGTTTATTTTCATCAAATTAAAATTTAAACTCAGTATTTTAGGGCTATAAGCCCTTTTTTTGTTTGTATGGAGGATTTTCGTGACAAAACTTGAACAAGATTTAGTAACCATGTTATCGCCTGCGGTAGAAATGTTAGGCTTTGGATTATATGGTCTTGAATTTGTACAAGCGGGTCGCCATTCTACCTTGAGAGTATACATTGCTCATGAGGATGGGATCTCAGTTGATAACTGTGCGGATGCGAGTCGCCAAATTAGTGCGATTTTAGACGTCGAAGACCCGATTACAAATGAATATGATTTGGAAGTATCGTCTCCTGGTGTTGATCGTCTATTATTCAAACAAGATCATTACGAGCAGGCGCAAGGAGAGGAAGTACGTGTACGTACTAAGCTTCCACAAGATGGTCGTCGTAATTTTAAAGGCGACTTAGTAGCAGTTAGCAGCGATATGATCACACTATCTAGTGATGGTGCAGAGCATCTAATCATGCTTAGTAACATCGAACGTGCGAATTTAATCGCAAAGTTTTAAATTCGAGTGCGAAGGAATAGGGCAAGCGAGGCATTACCCATGGCAAAAGAGATATTATTGGTTGCTGAAGCCGTTTCCAATGAGAAAGCGGTTCCAAAAGAAAAGATTTTTGAAGCTCTAGAGTTCGCATTAGCGACAGCGACAAAGAAAAAACACGATGGCGAAATTGAAGTGCGTGTAGCAATTGACCGTAAAACGGGTGATTACGATACGTTCCGTCGTTGGCAAATTGCAGCAGTGCAAGAAGATGGTTCATTAGAGAATCCTTACAGCGAAATCACACTAGAAGCAGCGCAGGTTGATGAACCTGATTTGCAGCTTGGCGATTACGTTGAAGAGCAAATTGATTCAATTAAATTTGACCGTATTACAACGCAAATGGCAAAACAAGTGATCGTACAAAAAGTACGTGAAGCTGAGCGTGCTTTAGTTGTTGATGCATACAAAGACCAAGTAGGTGAGTTAGTCACGGGTGTTGTGAAAAAAGCAACGCGTGATTCTATCGTACTTGACTTGGGCAATAATGCTGAAGCGGTTATTTTTCGTGATGATATGCTTCCTCGTGAAAACTTTCGTCCGGGTGACCGAATCCGTGGTCTTTTATACGAAGTTAAGCCAGAAGCACGCGGAGCACAATTATTTGTAACGCGTTCTAAGCCAGAAATGCTAATGGAATTATTCCGCATTGAGGTGCCAGAAATTGGCGAAGAAATGATTGAATTACGTGCCGCAGCACGTGATCCAGGTTCACGCGCTAAAATAGCTGTAAAATCTAATGACAAACGCATTGACCCAATTGGTGCATGTGTTGGTATGCGTGGCGCACGTGTTCAGGCGGTATCGTCAGAACTTGGTGGTGAGCGTGTTGATATCGTTCTTTATGACGACAATCCAGCACAGTTTGTTATCAATGCAATGTCACCTGCAGAAGTTGCTTCAATCGTAATGGATGAAGACACTCACTCAATGGATATTGCAGTTGATGCAGATAACCTAGCGCAAGCGATTGGTCGTAATGGTCAAAATGTTCGTTTAGCAAGCCAACTAACAGGTTGGGAACTAAACGTTATGACTGTTGAAGACATGCGTACTAAAAATGAAGCTGAATCAGATAAGCTACTTAACTTATTCACTGAAAATTTAGAAATTGATGATGAATTTGCTTCATTGCTTATTAATGAAGGTTTCTCAACACTTGAAGAAGTGGCGTATGTACCAGCCTCTGAATTTTTAGAAATTGATGGTCTGGACGAAGAAACAGTTGATCTACTGCGTTCACGCGCAAAAGATGCATTAACAACTAAAGCACTTAAAACGGAAGAAAGTTTAGAAGGCGCAGAGCCAGCTGAAGACTTACTTGCGCTTGAAGGCTTAGAGCGTCATCTGGCTTTTGTTATGGCAAGTAAAGGTGTTGTTACACTTGAAGACTTGGCAGAGCAAGGTATTGATGAACTCGTCGATATTACAGAACTTTCATCTGAAAAAGCGGGTGAACTAATTATGGCTGCACGAAACATTTGTTGGTTTGCAGACGAGTAATTTATTAACGGAGGTATTACACACTATGGCAGAAGTAAATGTTGAAAAACTAGCCGGCGATATAGGTACAACTGTTGATAAATTGCTACAGCAGTTTTCACAAGCAGGTATCACTAAGCAAGCAACTGACAATGTAACAGAAGCAGAAAAAGCAACGTTACTTGATCATTTAAGCAAGCACCATGGCGGTACTGGTTCAGATGGTCCAGCGCGTATGACTTTACAACGCAAGAGCAAGAGCACATTAAGTGTGACTGGCTCTACGGGTAAAGCTAAAGCTGTTCAAGTTGAAGTTCGCAAAACACGTACTTACGTGAAAAAAAGCGCAATGGAACAAGAACAAGAGCAAGCACGCTTAGCCGCTGAAGAAAAAGTACGTCTTGAAGAGCAGCAAAAAGCTGAGCAAGAAGCCGCAGAATTAAAAGCGAAACAAGAGGCAGAGCGCAAAGCAAAAGAAGACGCTGACCGTAAAGCCAAAGAAGAAGCTAAACGCAAAGCTGATGCAGAGCGTAAAGCGAAACAAAAGCAGATGACCCCAGAGCAAAGTGCTAAGTCTGAGAAAGATCGCATAGAAGCTGAGCGTCTGCAAAAAGAAGCAGAAGAGGCCGCATTGAAGAAAGCTGAAGAAGAAGCGAAACGTCAAGCAGAAGAAGCAAGAAAGCTAGCTGAAGAAAACTCGGCACGCTGGAAGAAAGAAGAAGAAGAACGTAAGAAACGCGAAGAAACAGCGGATCACCATCTTACGACTTCTACTTATGCACGTGAAGCAGAAGATGTTGCCGATGCTCGTGATGAGCAAGGTACACGCCGTGCTAAGAAAAAGAAAAAAGCGCCAGCAAAAGATAAGTTTGCAGCGTCAAGAGGCCGTAACAAGTCTAAGTTAAAAGCACCAGCATCGCTGCAACATGGTTTCCAAAAACCGACTGTTGATGTTAAAAATGAAGTGCGTATTAGCGAAACAATTACAGTAGCTGAGCTTGCATCACGCATGGCAGTTAAAGGCGCTGAAGTTGTTAAAACAATGATGAAAATGGGTGACATGGTTACCATTAACCAAGTGATTGACCAAGAAGCTGCACAACTAGTTGCAGAAGAAATGGGTCACAAGGTTATCATTGTTAAAGAAAACGAATTAGAGCAAACAGTACTTAATGACCGCCATGAAGATGGTAAGTCAGAGCCACGTGCGCCAGTAGTAACTGTTATGGGTCACGTTGACCATGGTAAAACATCGACTCTTGATTACATTCGTTCTGCAAAGGTTGCTTCAGGCGAAGCCGGTGGTATTACACAGCATATTGGTGCATACCATGTTGACGTAAATGGCAATATGATCACGTTCTTAGATACACCAGGACATGCTGCATTTACATCAATGCGTGCTCGTGGTGCTAAAGCGACAGATATCGTAATCCTAGTGGTTGCAGCAGATGATGGCGTTATGCCACAGACTAAAGAAGCGGTACAGCACGCACGTGCAGCTGGCGTTCCTTTAATCATTGCTGTAAACAAAATGGATAAAGAAGGCGCAGATCCAGATCGCGTTAAAAACGAACTAGCTGTACTTGACGTTATTCCAGAAGAGTGGGGCGGCGATACGCAGTATGTTCATATCTCAGCTAAAACAGGTTTAGGTATTGATGACCTTCTTGAAGCTGTGCTTATGCAATCTGAGCTTTTAGAATTAACTGCACCTACTGAAGGTATGGCTGCAGGTGTTGTTATTGAATCTCGTCTTGATAAAGGCCGTGGTCCAGTAGCATCAGTACTTGTTCAATCTGGTACGCTTAACCAAGGTGACATTGTATTATGTGGTCTTGAGTATGGCCGTGTTCGTGCAATGCGCGATGAGAACGGTAAAGACATTAAGTCAGCTGGTCCATCTATTCCAGTTGAGATTTTAGGTCTTTCTGGTATTCCAGCTGCGGGCGACGAAGCGACTGTTGTTAAAGATGAGCGTAAAGCGCGTGAAGTTGCTTTATACCGTCAAGGTAAGTTCCGCGATGTTAAACTAGCACGTCAGCAAAAAGCGAAGCTTGAAAACATGTTTACTAACATGACTGAAGGCGATGTGTCTGAAGTTAACGTGGTACTTAAAGCAGACGTTCAAGGTTCTATCGAGGCAATCTCTGATTCACTAACTAAACTTTCTACTGATGAAGTAAAAGTGAAGATTGTTGGTTCAGGTGTTGGTGGTATTACTGAGACTGATGCAACCCTAGCTGCAGCGTCTAACGCAATTGTAGTTGGCTTTAACGTTCGTGCTGATGCTTCTGCTCGTAAAGTTATCGAGACTGAAAACTTAGACTTACGTTACTATAGCGTAATCTACAGCTTGATTGACGAAGTTAAACAAGCCATGTCAGGTATGCTAGCGCCAGAGTTTAAACAAGAAATCATTGGTCTTGCTCAAGTTCGTGACGTATTCAAGTCTCCAAAAATTGGCGCAATCGCTGGTTGTATGGTTACTGAAGGTGTTATTAAACGCAGCGCGCCTATCCGTGTACTACGTGAAAACGTGGTTATCTATGAAGGTGAGCTTGAGTCACTTCGTCGCTTTAAAGACGATGTTGCTGAAGTTCGTAACGGCATGGAATGTGGTATCGGTGTTAAGAACTACAATGACGTACGTGTTGGTGACCAAATCGAAGTATTTGAAACAGTTGAAGTACAACGTACTCTTTAATTGTTAGCTCGCTAAACTAATAAATGGGGGCTTAGCCCCCATTTGTGTATCCATTATTTAATTAGCTTATTATTAAATTTCAATAAGTTATGATTTTAGGACAAATGCAATGAGAGAATTTTCTCGCACTGATCGTGTTGCACAGCAAATCCAAAAAGAAATTGCTGTAATTTTACAACGCGAAATTAAAGATCCACGCCTAGGTATGGTGACAGTGTCAGCGGTAGAAGTATCGCGCGATTTATCTTATGCCAAAATTTTTATTACTGTGTTTAATACACAAGATGAAGATGCTGCAAAGCAAAGCGCAAAAGTACTTAATGAAGCAACAGGTTATATTCGCTCGTTACTGGGTAAGCGTATTCGTGCACGTATAATGCCTGAGTTAAAATTTTTAGTTGATAACTCACTTATGGAAGGCATGCGTATCTCTAACTTGGTGGACTCTATTATCCGCGAAGATAACGCAAAGCATGTTGATGAAGACGTAGAAAGTGTTGATGCTGCTGATGTGTCAGATAGCGAAGAGAATATTGAACACGAAGACGAAACAGATAGCGAAAAAGGCACTGATACAGATGGCAAAGCGCAGTAAAGGCCGTGCAGTAGACGGTATTTTGTTGTTAAACAAACCGCAAGGCATTTCATCAAATAAAGCACTGCAACAGGCAAAGGGTGCTTATTTTGCACAAAAAGCGGGCCATACAGGTGCACTTGATCCGCTTGCAACAGGCATGCTGCCGATTTGTTTTGGTGAGGCGACTAAATTTACGCAGTTCTTACTTGATACTGACAAAACCTATGTTGTTCGCGCTAAGTTAGGTGAACGTACAACAACATCAGACTCTGATGGTGAAATTGTCAGTACCAAAGACGTTAATGTAACGCGTGAACAGCTAACAAAAGAAATTGCTGCGTTTGTTGGCGAGTCTGATCAGTATCCATCTATGTATTCGGCACTTAAATATCAAGGCAGACCGTTATATAAGTATGCACGTGAAGGTATTGAAGTACCTCGTAAATGCAGAAAGATAAATGTGTTTAGTTTATCATTTGACGAGTTTGATGAAAAAAACAACGTATTGCAAATGACGGCCCATGTATCAAAAGGGACTTATATTCGTACTATTGTTGATGACTTAGGTGAAAATCTAGGCTGTGGCGCACATGTCATAATGCTTCACAGAACTGCGGTTGGTCAGTACCCTGCAGATAAAATGGTTTCGCTCGATGACGTTGAAGCGTTATTAGCAAAAGCAAAAAGTGAAGAAATTGCACCTTCTACTTATATCGATCCATTGCTGCTACCAATTGATACCGCTTTAGTTGATTTACCTGTGGTTGAAATAACGAAAGAGCAGGGCTCGGTGTTTAGTCACGGGCAAGCAGTCGAATTACCAATAACGTTACCTGATGGTTCAATTAAGGTATTGGCTGATGGTGTTTTCATCGGTACAGGCGAAGCGAATGCTAACGGTCACTTAAAAGTGAAGCGTGGACTTGCCAGTCAGCAAGATGATTACGTAAAACCTGAATAGCTAATGTTGTTATTTAAAGCTGGCTATTAGCCATACGGTGGGATAATTAACTTGTAGTTATCTCCATACTTGGTAGAATACGCCCGCTTAATCGTTTTGGCTGAATTAGTGATCGGCTAAGACACCTTTTAAATTTAATTTTTGGAGTTATTATGTCACTAAGTAATCAAGAAAAAATCGATATCATTGCTAAATTTGCACGTGCTGAAGGCGACACTGGTTCACCTGAAGTACAAGTAGCTTTACTTACTTTTGATATCAACAAGCTTCAAGGTCACTTTGCTGACCACAAGCATGACTTCCACTCACGTCGTGGTCTGCTTCGTAAAGTAAGTACTCGCCGTAAACTGCTTGATTACCTTAAAGGTAAAAATATCACGCGTTATACTGCATTAATCCAAGAGCTTGGCCTACGTCGCTAAGAACTTGATTACAGAAAAAGGAGCTTTTTAGCTCCTTTTTTTGTGCCTAAAATTCTTCTAAAGACCTACAATATAATTTAATGCCAATTGGTATAAACTTCTTGAATTTCAAAATAAAAACCCCACTATTCAAAGTAACAAAAATGATTTTAAATACAAGTTTAGAGTCGTGTTTATCTGATTGCTAAGCTCGCATTTTAACGGTGCTTTGGTATATACTACGGCACAAGCTAAAAAGGTTTAGCTTGATTATTTACGTCATCGCCAATTGTAGTACTTAATTGATTTTAAAATAAATACAATTAAGTACTGTAATTGGTACTTTGATGGCAACTTACTTAAGAACACATTTAAGGAACATTTTAAGTGCAAGCAATTATTAAAAAATTTCAACTTGGTCAACATACAGTTACGCTAGAAACTGGTGCAATCGCTCGTCAAGCAGACGGCGCTGTACTTGCTAGCATTGGCGATACTTCAGTTTTAGTTACTGTTGTTGGTAAGCGTGAAGCACAACCAGGTCAAGACTTTTTCCCACTAACAGTTAACTACCAAGAGCGTATGTACGCTGCTGGTCGTATCCCAGGTGGTTTCTTAAAGCGCGAAGGTCGTCCTAACGATGGCGAAACACTTATTGCACGTCTAATTGACCGTCCAATTCGCCCACTTTTCCCAAGCGGTTTTGTAAACGAAGTACAAGTTATCGCGACAGTTGTATCTGTAAACCCTGAAATTCAACCTGATATGGTTGCGATGATTGGTACTTCAGCTGCACTTGCTATCTCTGGTATCCCGTTCAGTGGCCCAATTGGTGCATCTCGTGTTGGTTACATCAACGGCGAATACGTACTTAACCCTACACTTAAAGAGCTTGAAGAAAGCCAACTTGATTTAGTAGTAGCGGGTACTGATAAAGCGGTACTTATGGTTGAATCAGAAGCTAACGTACTTGCAGAAGACGTAATGCTTGGCGCTGTTGTATATGGCCATGAGCAATCTCAATCGATCATCACCGCAATCGAAGAATTTAAAGCGCAAGCAGGCAAGCCTACTTGGGATTGGACTGCACCAGCTAAAAACGTTGCACTAGAAGATAAAGTTGCTGCAATTGCTGCTGATAAAGTAGGCGCAGCTTACTTAATCACTGATAAAGTAGCGCGTAAAGAAGCACTTAGCGAAGCGAAAGACGAAGTTGTTGCTGTATTAACAGCTGAACTTGCTGAAGGCGAGTCTCTAGACAAGCAAGAAGTGGGTAAAATCTTCGGTTCACTTGAGAAGAAAATCGTTCGTGGCCGTATCGCTGCTGGCGAAAAACGTATCGATGGTCGTGAACCAGATATGATTCGTGCACTAGATGTAATGACTGGCGTATTACCGCGTACTCACGGTTCTGCTATCTTTACTCGTGGCGAAACTCAAGCGTTAGTAACAGCGACACTTGGTACAGAACGTGATTCACAGTTAATCGACGATTTAACGGGTACTCACAAAAACCACTTTATGCTTAACTACAACTTCCCTCCATTCTGTGTAGGTGAAACGGGTTTTGTTGGTTCTCCTAAGCGTCGTGAAATTGGTCATGGTAACCTTGCTAAGCGTGGTATTGCTGCTGTAATGCCAACATTGACTGAATTCCCATATTCAATCCGTGTAGTATCTGAAATCACTGAATCAAACGGTTCTTCTTCAATGGCGTCTGTGTGTGGTACTTCACTAGCACTTATGAACGCGGGTGTACCAATTAAAGCATCTGTTGCGGGTATCGCAATGGGTCTAGTTAAAGAAGACGATAAATTCGTTGTTCTTTCTGACATCTTAGGTGATGAAGATCACTTAGGTGACATGGACTTTAAAGTTGCGGGTACTGCTGCGGGTATTACTGCACTTCAAATGGATATCAAAATCGAAGGTATCACTCAAGAAATCATGCAAATTGCGCTTAAACAAGCAAAAGCTGCACGTTTACACATCTTAGAAGTGATGGACGAAGCGATTTCAGCTCCTTCTGAAGAGCTATCAATGTTTGCTCCTCGTATCTACACAATGAAAATCCCACAGAAGAAAATCGCTGAAGTTATTGGTAAAGGTGGCGCAACTATTCGTCAGCTTACTGAAGAAACAGGTACAACGATTGAAATCGGTGACGACGGTACAATTAAAATTGCCGCTACAGATGGCGAAAGTGCAGCTAATGCAATTAGCCGTATTGAGCAATTAACAGCTGAACTAGAAGTAGGTACTATCTACGAAGGTAAAGTTGTACGTATTGTTGATTTCGGTGCGTTTGTAAATATTCTTCCTGGTAAAGATGGTTTAGTACATATTTCTCAAATTAGTACTGAGCGCGTTAATAACGTGGCTGATCACCTTTCTGAGGGTCAAGAAGTTAAAGTTAAAGTACTAGAAGTAGATCGCCAAGGCCGTGTACGTCTAAGTATTAAAGAAGCAATGGAATCAGCAGCACCTGCAGCTGACGCGGCAACTGACGCGTAATTGCTAACTTATCAATCTAGTTATATTAGCTAGATAGTAAAAAAGGGGCTGTTTAGCCCCTTTTTTTATGCTTTAATGAAACCTTATAAGATAAGGTCTGTCTTATATTTATCGCGATATATCTAGGTATTAAGGATTTTAATGATACTCAAACATTTAGCTTTGGCATCTTTTGCTATTTTGTCTTTAAGCGCTTGCCAAACGACTGCAGAATCAGAACTAACCCCGATTGTTAATGTGCCCTTTACTGCACCTTTAGTTTCTGACTTTAGAAGCGAAATAGCTATTGCACGTTATTCTGAACTACTTAATCGAGCAGACTTAAGCCCTGAGCAACAGGCAAAGCTGTATTACGACCGTGGCGTATTATTTGACAGCTTAGGTATGACTACGCTTTCACGTATTGATTTTAACCGTGCAGTAAAGCTTAAGCCCGATCTTGCTGAGGTGTATAATTTTTTAGGTATTCAACATACGTTAATGCAACAATATGAAAAAGCTTATGAATTTTTCGATTCTGCCCTAGAGCTTGATGAAGGGCATGAGTATGCTTATTTAAATCGTGGTATAGCGCTTTATTATGGCGATCGTGCAAGTATAGCTAAAAGTGACTTTATTGAATTTTTGGCGCGCTCTCCAAATGATCCTTATCGTGTGTTATGGCTTTATTTAGCGCAGGCTCAAGATAATAAAGAGCAAGCACTTGTAGAGCTTAAAGCGAATGCAAAAGCGCTGGATGAGTCACAATGGGCATATCAGTTAATCGCCCTTTTTGTCGGAGATATGAGTGAAAATACGTTTTTATCGGGTATAAGCGATGGTGTTAAATCAGAGAAAGAATATGCGCAGCGTTTATGCGAGGCTTATTTTTACTTAGCTAAATTACATCAAGCAGCGGGTAATAATTATCTAGCAGCTGATTACTTTAAATTAGCTCTTGCAACTAACGTGCATGAATTTATTGAATACAAATATGCGCGTTTAGAGCTTGAACTAATGACAGATGAAAACGCCGGTTAATATTTTAAAGTTAGTTGGCATATTACTCTGTAGTTTACTCATAACAGCATCGAGTAATAGATCTAATGAAATTGGCTTTTGGCAGGTTTTAAATGCAAAAGCCAATCCCATTGCAAGCTTTTGGTTATTTCCCCGTTATTTTTCGACGCATTTAAAACAACTCCCGCAGAGCACATTAGCTTTGCTAGCGCGGAACAAAATTCCTTTAGCACAATACGAATATTCATTAACTTTATTAGGCAGGGGGCAAAGCGAAACCGCTAAGCTATTCTGGCTGCCTAGTTTAGGCAGTTTAACTTCTCAGCAAAAAATAGAATTAGCTGAGCAGTTACTTGAGCAATCGCGTTGGGGTGATCTGAAATTATTAGCTAATAACAATCGCCTTCTACGCAGTGATGTTTTAAGTCATTTAAACTTAGAAATAGGTAAGTCTTATCGCGTTATACCTACGCTATTTTTACAAAGGCTTGGTTTTTTATCAGTCAATCCGAATGTTGAACCAGATCCTCAATGTAGATTTAACGTTTTAATGATGAGCGATCATCGCAGCGGTCTTTATAAACTGGCTGAATTGGTAAACATTTTTGATAAGCAACCAGAGCCCGCTAAGAATGTCTTTTGTTTTTCTAAGCCTATGTATGTTGCAGGGGCTATTGATTGTAATAATGAAGCCACTAAAATGGCGCAGTGCAACTGGCCTTCATCATTACTAAAAAAGCACCTTCCTGATAACTTCGATTTTATAATAATGATGCCAAAATACGGTAGCGCTAATGTTAGAAATGAAATAATGCATTTGAGCTCTCAAGCAAATTATACGGTGTTTTTGCATGAGCTAATGCATTTCAGTGGATTTGAAGACGAATATGTTTTACCACTATCGAAACAAGCATGGTTGTGTAAAAAAAGTGGATTGGTTGCGCCTAACTTATTTATTTCTCATGGTGAAATGCCTCCAAGAGGTTGGCATAAAAGCCAAAGTTGTCAATACTATGGTGTAGCTTATAAACCAAGTGAAAAATGGTCTATTATGCAGTATCAACAATTAGGACTCTCAGCGCAATACAGGACACTTTGGTTAAAACATCTAGATATGACCAATGGTCATATCTCTCGTTACTTTGATACGCTTACACCAGCAAACAGGGCTATATTGAATTAACAATTTTTAATATTAGTTTACGGTTTTTTTATGCTTTAAAAATTGTTGATTCTTGCTTGAAAAACATCCACATAGACCGGCTTTTTATAGACAAAATAAGTGTTTTTCAGTATAACTATAACTATTAATGTCGTTAAAAAACAGGCAGTAAAAGCATCACTTAGTTCTAAATGGGTGACGTCCTGATAAATTTATGATTATAAAAGGCCCTATATTATGACTTTGCTCTGGATACCCTTGTTATCCTTAATTGGCAGTGTTATTTCTGCATGCACAGGTAAGCTCTCTCGCAATCAAAGCGCTAGCTTAACGGCTCTTGCGCCTTTAACTGCTTTGGGGATTACTCTATACCATGCACCTGCAGTTTTAGCGGGCGAAACTATTCGTTATTCTTTGGCTTGGATCCCTTCAATCGGGCTGGATTTATCGCTACGATTAGACGGCCTCAGTTTATTGTTTATGTTCATGATTTTAGGCATAGGCTTGCTTGTTATTTTATACACTCGTTACTACCTCAGCGCTAATGACTCCATGGCCAAACTATACAGTTATTTAATGCTGTTTATGACCGCAATGCTTGGCATTGTGATGTCAAATAATGTTATTCAACTTTGGTTATTTTGGGAATTAACCAGTATTAGTTCATTCTTGTTGATTAGTTTTTGGTGGCATAAATCAGAAGCTCGCAAAGGCGCGCGTATGGCACTGGCTGTTACAGGTGCGGGCGGTTTAGCGTTACTTGCTGGGTTAATGTTACTCGGTGATATTGTTGGCAGTTACGACCTTGATGTTATTTTAGCAAGTAAGGCGATCATTCAATCGCATGAGTTATACGAGCTAGCATTGGTATTAGTGCTATTAGGTGCGTTTACTAAATCGGCACAATTTCCGTTTCATTTTTGGTTACCACATGCAATGGCTGCACCTACGCCAGTAAGTGCGTATTTGCATTCTGCGACTATGGTAAAAGCCGGTATATTTTTATTGGCGCGTTTTTATCCTGCTTTAGCGGGTACCGAGACGTGGTTTATCCTAGTGGGATTAACGGGTTTAGCTACGTTGTTATTTGGTGCTTATATTGCGCTCTTTAAACATGACTTAAAAGGGTTGTTGGCGTATTCAACAATAAGTCATTTAGGTTTAATAACGCTGTTGTTAGGTCTTGATACTGAGCTTGCGACCGTTGCAGCCATTTTTCACATAATAAACCACGCAACATTTAAAGCCTCACTCTTTATGGCAACGGGTATTATAGACCATGAAACAGGCACGCGTGATATGCGTAAGCTCAATGGGATGTGGCGATACTTACCTTACACAGCAACTCTCGCCATGGTTGCTGCAGCTGCAATGGCCGGTGTACCGCTGTTAAATGGCTTTTTATCTAAAGAAATGTTCTTTGCAGAAACCTTGCACCAACAAGTACTCGGCTCTATGTCGTGGTTGATCCCAGTACTGGCAACGGTTGCAGGTGCATTAGCAGTTGCGTATTCAGCACGCTTTATTCATGATGTATTTTTTAATGGTGAACCGATTGATTTACCTCGTACACCACACGAACCACCGCGTTATATGCGTGTACCAATAGAAATATTAGTTGTGATTTGTTTATTGGTAGGCATGTTTCCACACTTCACCATTGACGGCATTTTATCGGCTGCGTCTTTAGCTGTACTTGGCAAAGAAATGCCTGTTTATGAATTGGCTATTTGGCATGGATTTAATTTACCACTGTTGATGAGTGCAATGGCTATTGTTGGTGGTTTGTTTATTTACATTAATCGTAAATACCTATACCAATTTCAAGCATCGTTACCCCCTCTTAATGCTAAGAAAACATATGAGCGGGTGATCTTAACCGTCATTGCTTGGTGTCAGTCAAAAATAAATAGCACAGAAAATGGCTCATTGCAGCGCTACCTTGTAATTATGTTAGTTGTCGTATTATTGTGTGCAGGTTGGCCATTATTTGAAATGCAGCAATTGGCCGGTAGTATGCCGCGTACTCCTGTTGATGTGCACAATGCGATTGGTGCAGGCTTGTTGATTATTGGTGCCCTCGCTACAGTTCTTTGGCACCGTTCTCGAATGGTATCGTTGTTAATGCTATCCATTGTGGGGCTAATGGTGTCGGTTTTATTTACACGTTTTTCGGCACCTGATTTAGCGCTTACCCAACTAACAGTTGAGGTTGTGACTATTATTTTGCTTATGCTGGCGTTGTTTTTCTTACCGCAGTATACGCCCAAAGAATCGAGTTCATTACGAATTCTACGAGACCTAGCAATAGCCTCTACACTGGGGGTCGTTATTGCGAGCATTTGTTATGCGCTACTTACTCGTCCATTAGATTCAATCTCCGACTTCTTTATCGCTAATGCAAAAATAGGTGGTGGGGGTACCAACGTGGTTAACGTTATTTTGGTCGATTTTAGGGGCTTTGATACACTTGGTGAAATTACGGTATTGGGTATCGCTGCTTTAGGTATATTTAAAGTACTCTCTAGAATTCCATTATTTATGCCAGCCAGTGACGGCGAAGGCCGCCCATGGGCACGAGAGCGTCATCCAATATTGCTGGCGAGTATTTCACAAAGCTTACTACCACTTGCGTTATTAGTCTCTGCGTATATTTTCTTACGCGGTCATAACTTACCAGGTGGTGGATTTATTGCTGGGTTAGTAACATCTATCGCGTTTATTTTACAATACATGGCGCATGGTACTTCATGGATAAATGAACGCTTTGATGTTAATTACCGTAAAATTATAGCTTCAGGTATTGGTATTGCACTATTTACCGGTGTAGGTAGCTGGTTCTTCGATAAGCCATTTTTAACGACGTGGTTTGATTACTTTGATATTCCATTTATCGGTAAAACAGAGCTTGCCAGTGCAATTGTGTTTGATTTAGGTGTATACCTCACTGTTGTTGGCGCTACGCTAATGATTTTAGCAAGCTTAGGTAATATGACGGCAGATACCCAGAAAAAAGAGGTAAATATTTAATGGAATTATTGTACGCATCTTGCGTTGGAGTATTAGTCAGTTGCGGTATATTTTTACTGCTAAGAGCTCGTACGTTCCCTGTTGTACTTGGGCTTACTATGATTTCATATGCTGTGAACTTGTTTTTGTTTTCAGCAGGGCGTCTTACTATTAATAAAGCGGTAGTACTTGGTACAGGCGCAGAATATGCCGATCCGTTACCACAAGCATTAGTGCTTACTGCTATTGTAATTGGTTTTGCGATGACTGCATTTGTGGTTATTTTGGCAATACGTGGGCGCGCCGACTTAGGTAGCGACCATGTTGATGGTTACGTGCCTAATGCATCTACTGACAGTAAGGAGCAAAAATGATTCAACATTTAGCTTCTTTGCCTATTTTACTCCCCATGCTAACGGCGGTTATTTTACTGCTTCCGCCATGTGGTAAAAGCGTTAAAATCCGTCGTATTGTCTCAAGTGTAATGGCAATTATTACTTTTGTTGTGAGTGCGCTGCTATTAATGCATGTTCATCACACGGGTATTAATGTTTACGCGATTGGCAATTGGTCTGCACCATTTGGCATTGTGTTAGTAGCCGATATGCTATCTACTTTGTTGGTCGCGCTAACTTCCTTTTTAGGGCTGGGCGCTATTTTATATGGCAGTGCTGGCGATGACGAAAAAGGTAGCTTTTTTCATCCGCTTGTCCACTTTCTAGTCTTAGGTGTGAATGGTGCATTTTTAACGGGTGATTTGTTTAATTTATTTGTATTTTTTGAAGTACTGCTTATTGCTTCATATGCATTACTTATGCATGCGGGAGATAAACAAAATACACGTGCTGCGCTGCAGTATGTAATATTAAACTTAGTTGGTTCAAGCGTATTTTTAATTGGTTTAGGGATTTTGTATGGTGTATTAGGTACGCTTAATATTGCAGATATGGCTCATAAAGTTTCGCTTCTTACTGGTGACGATGTATACCTAGCAAAAGCCGGTGGTTTATTACTACTGGTTGTATTTGCCTTAAAAGGGGCGCTGTTACCGCTGCATTTATGGCTTCCAAATACATACGCAAGTGCTAAGCCCGTAGTTGCTGCTCTATTTGCTATTATGACCAAAGTAGGTGTTTACGCTATGTTACGTGTATACACGGTTGTATTTGGCGAACAAGCTGGTGCACTTGAGCATGTTGCGCAACCTTGGCTTTGGGGTTTAGCAATTGCAACTATTATAGTGGGTGCAATTGGTGTTATAGCATCGCAAGACTTACGAAAATTAACTGCTAACCTAGTATTGGTGTCGGTAGGAACACTCGTTGCACTCGTTGCACTGCAAAATGTAAATGCCACCGCTGCGCTTCTGTATTATTTAGTGCATTCAACACTTGTATGTGCAGCGCTATTTTTACTTGCTGATTTAATTGCCACACAACGAGGTAAAGTAGCCGATAGGCTTGTAGCAGGGCGTTCAGTTAAACAGCCTTTTTTATTAGGCGTATGCTTTATTATTGCTGCGTTAACCGTCGTTGGTATGCCACCTTTATCGGGATTTGTGGGTAAAATTTGGATACTTAAAGCAACATTAAACAGTGAACAAGCCCTTTTGTTTTGGCCTGTATATCTAGTAACTAGCTTTGCACTATTAATAGCACTTTCTCGAGCAGGCACTAGCTTATTTTGGGAGTGTAAAGATAAACGCAGTGAAAGTGCTGAATATAAAAATGCTCGTTCACTGCAAGTAATCGTAATTATAGGTTTATTAGCATGCTCTCCATTAATGGTTATTTTTGGCGGACCAATTAGCGAATATATGATGGCTGCTGCGACTCAGTTACATGACATAAATGGCGGTATTAATGCAGTACTTAAAGGAGGCATGTGATGAGATTACAAGCTCGTTTTCGCTGGCTACCAACGCCATTTCGTAGTTTGTTTTTATTTATAGTGTGGCTGCTATTAAATAATAGCGTGTCGGCTGGGCACTTGGTATTAGCAACGTTTTTTGCAATATCTATTCCTTTACTCAGTTTTTCATTTCGAGATCCGCAACCACTTATTTTAAAACCAAGCTTAGCGTTTAAACAATTACTCATTGTGCTTTACGATATTATTGTTGCAAACTTACAAGTGTCCTTGCTTATACTAGGGCCATCTAGAAAGTTACGTCCAGCGTTTATAAAAGTACCTATAGATTTAACCCATGACATGCCAATTACTATATTGGCAAGCTGTGTGTCGTTAACGCCAGGTACGGTGAGCGCTGAGGTCTACCCTATTAATGAAGCGCTAGCTGAAGGTGATGAGACAACACAGCGTTTTTTACTGATACATGTACTTGATCTAAAAGACGAAGAAGCACTTATAAAGCAAATAAAACAGCGCTACGAAGCTCCATTAAAGGAGATATTTAAATGTTAGATATCGTATTACTCATTGTTTTTTCAATGATTGGATTGTCGTTACTACTTAATTTATGGCGACTTATTATAGGCCCATCAGTACCCGATCGTGTTTTAGCGCTCGATACTATGTATATTAACGTTATTGCTTTAATTATTTTGTATAGCATCAGCATGGGAACCGGACTTTACTTTGAAGCAGCCTTGCTAATAGCTATGCTTGGCTTTATTAGTACGGTAGCAGTATGTAAGTATTTACTACGTGGCGATATAATCGAATAAGGTGAAAAGATGATTAGTGAATGGGTTGTATCAATTTTATTATTGTTTGGCGGAACGTTTATTTTAATTGGCTCTATCGGGTTAATTAAATTGCCAGACTTTTTTATGCGTTTACATGGCCCAACAAAAGCAACAACGTTAGGGATGGCGAGTATCTTAATTGCCGCTATGGTATTTTTTGCTAATACAAAAACTGGTCTTAGTGTTAAAGAAATACTCATTACGATTTTTTTATTAATCACAGCGCCAATTAGCGGCTATATGTTAATTAAGTCTGCAATACATCATAAACTTAAGGCTAAAGAGGGCACCAAAGGCCTCGATAATATTGAAGATAGCTAACTCCTATCACTGCTTGTTTTTAAACCCGAATAACGTTAATTTATTCGGGTTTTTGCTATTTGCTCCCATTTACAACAGTATTAAATCATGTGAGTATTAAGGCCTTAAAAGCACAAAAGGATATTATTATGGGTAAGGTACTACTTCTTTCATTATTTATTTTTTCAAGCAGCTTATATGCAGCACAAACACCAAAACAGCAGAAAATAGATGAACTGATTAATGTAATGAACATGGATTCTATGGTTGACTCTATGTATGCTCAAATAGAAGGCATGATGAAAGGTATGTCTGATCAGATGGGTGTCAAACCGTCTGAGCAAGCTATTTTTGATAAGTACTATAGCGATATGACCGATGTATTAAAAACAGAAATGAGCTGGGCTAAAATGCAGCCAACAATGGTTAATGTTTACGATAAGCATTTTAATGAAGAAGAAATTAGCGACATGCTCGCATTTTACAAAACTAAAACTGGGCAAGCTATTCTTGCTAAAATGCCAGTGGTAATGCAAGAGTCTATGCAAATGTCACAAAATTTAGTGCAAGGTGCAATGCCTAAAATCCAAGCTTTAGCACAGCAACTAGGCGAAGAACTTCAACAAAGTCGTAACCAATCAAACTAGCTTTTTAGCCCCCAGATTATGTTTATGCCATTATTTATCTAGTTTAAAAATAGCCATTGACCTGTGTGTTACACCTAGGTTTATTATGGAGCTATTGAAAAACGATGGAGCTAAATTATGTATGTTAAACAACTCGCCAAATTAATGAACGTGACTGCAGACACTGTTCGTCATTACACACGTGTAGGGTTATTGAATCCTGTACGCAGTGCAGAAAACAGTTATCAAGAATATACAAAGCAAGACCAGCAACGTTTAAAGTTTATTATTAGCGCCCGCCAACTTGGTTTTTCACTCAAAGATATTCAGCAAATTGTAGATGAGTCAGAGCAGGGGAATTGCCCATGCCCATTAACACGTAAACTCATAGCTAAACGCTTAGAAGAAACCGAAGTACTGTTTCAAGAAACACTAAAACTACGAAACCGAATGCATGCAGCCATAACGCAATGGGAGACATCAGTCGATGGTGCAAATGCCAGTGACGTGTGTAGTTTAATAGAATCGTTTGTTGATCCAATAAACGATTCCGTAAATAAGGAGCAGCGTAATGACGATTAATACAAAAGACACCGCGCAAAACTTTATTATTGAAGGCGCTAATTGCGGCAGTTGTGTGGCCAAAATTGAAAAAGCTCTCAATAGTGTACAAGGTGCACAAAATGTAGAAATGAACTTTGCAGAGCGCACTGTACGTGTAGAAGGTAAAGCCGACGAAACCACCCTTATTAACGCAGTTAAAAATATTGGTTACTCAGCTAAGCCAATGAGTAATGAGTCCGATCAAGATGCACTTGATGAAAAAGCAAAGTCGGACGCGGCACATTACAAAAAGCTAATGCGTAATATGATATTAGCGCTAGGGGTCGGTGCGCCGTTAATGATATACGGGCTTATTTTTGACATGAGTGTGACCACGGACACACAAAGAATAGCTTGGTTTTTAGTGGGTATCGTCACGCTTGTGATTATGGCTATATCAGGTAAGCAATTTTACAACGGCGCATGGCAGGCATTTAAAAACCATGCTGCGAATATGGATACATTAATAGCACTTGGTACAGGTACTGCGTGGTTGTATTCAATGTTCGTAGTAATAGCACCAAACTTATTACCACAAGTCGCAAGACACGTATATTTTGAAGCATCATCGATGATCATCGGTTTAATTAGTTTAGGGCTCGCTTTTGAAGTAAAAGCACGTGGGCGCACCTCACAAGCAATTAAACGCTTAATTGGCCTGCAACCAAAAACGGCACGCGTAATTCGTGGTGGCGAAGAGCAAGACATCGACATTAGTGATGTTGTAAAAAATGATGAAGTACGCGTACGCCCTGGTGAAAAAATCCCTGTTGATGGCGATGTTATTGAAGGCAGCAGTACGGTTGATGAGTCAATGCTTACTGGTGAGCCAATGGCTGCCCGCAAAAAAACGGGCGACAAAGTCGTTGCCGGAAGTATTAATAAAAGTGGTACTTTATTATTTAAAGCCACGCACATTGGTAGCGAAACCACACTTGCTAATATTATCAATATGGTAAAGCGTGCACAAAACTCTAAGCCATCAATAGGGCGCTTAGCCGATGTTATATCAGGCATATTTGTCCCAACAGTTATGATTATTGCAGTACTTGCGGGCCTTGCATGGTTAAACTTTGGACCTGAGCCATCAATTGCTTATGCCGTTGTTGCGGTAACTACGGTACTTATTATTGCTTGTCCTTGTGCGCTAGGACTCGCAACCCCTATGTCGGTTATGGTGGGTATTGGTAAAGCCGCTGAGTCAGGAATATTAATTCGAAATGGTGAGTCGCTGCAAACAACATCTAAAATCACCACCATGATTTTAGATAAAACAGGCACTATTACTCAAGGCACACCGCAAGTTACCGATGTAGTTACCTTTAACAACAGTGATGAAAATACAGTAATGCAACTTGTTGCAAGCCTTGAAAGTAGCTCAGAGCATCCACTGGCAGAGGCAATTACGGCACACGCTAAAAAGCAGGGCTTAGCTTTAAGTAAAGTAGCTGACTTTAACGCAATTACAGGTAAAGGTGTAGCCGGCAGTGTTGACGGGCAAACATTGTTGTTTGGTAATAAAGCGCTAATGGATAAATACAATGTAGCCGTTGATGATGCAACCGAGCAAGCTCAAACACTTGCCAGTGATGCTAAAACGCCCATGTATTTTGCAAGTAATAATAAGCTTCACGCTATTATTGCAGTAGCAGATCCTATTAAAGAGGATTCAGTTGACGCTATTAAACGCCTGCAAAATAAAGGTATTCACCTAGTTATGCTAACAGGTGACAACAAAGCCACTGCACAAGCCGTTGCTAAGCAAGTTGGTATTGATGACTTTATTGCAGAAGTAATGCCCGATGACAAAGTAAACGAAGTAACAAAACGCCAAGCACATGGTGAAATAGTCGGTATGACCGGTGACGGGATTAACGATGCTCCCGCACTTGCGCAAGCCGATGTAGGGTTTGCAATTGGCACAGGTACCGATGTTGCAATAGAAAGTGCAGACATTACCTTAATGCGCGGATCGCTGCATGGCCTTGCTGATGCAATTGCAGTGAGTAATGCAACTATTTCAAATATTAAACAAAACCTATTTGGTGCCTTTATTTATAACGTGGCGGGTATTCCGATTGCAGCCGGTGTGTTGTATCCATTTTTTGGCATACTACTTAACCCTGTTGTTGCCGGCGCAGCTATGGCACTTTCATCGCTTACAGTGGTAAGTAACGCTAATCGCTTACGTTTTTTCAAACCAAATAAATCGTAATTTAAGCTAAGGAGTACATTATGTTGATGATTAATATAGGTGGTGCACTGTTAATAGCCGCAATTATTTATTGGTTTTGGCTATACAAACCAGAGCGTGTTGACCTTTCGTGATTGATTTTGCAGCTGACTGTTTGGTTTTTAGGCAAGGCTGAGCCTATGTCGTGTGATTATTCCCCATAAATAGGCGA
>NZ_PNDU01000614.1:0-360 GCF_005886635.1 Pseudoalteromonas sp. S558
GTGATGTTAGAAACAGTACTATGCACATTATTTACTAAAGTGGCTGTTGGTTTTACACCGTTAGCTAATCCATTCATTAATGAATTAGTCCATTCAATTCCAGTGGAAAGATATTCATTTGAAAGTTTATATAGCTTTGATATTTTATCCCTTAGCAGTTCTTTACGCTCCCTTATCTTCTGTAGGTAATGATTTAAAAATAATACAAATATTGCGATTAACGTCGAAAAAATAACAGTAACAAGTCTAGCTTGATACGCAGTCGATTCAAAAATTGTTGATAAATATTGCATGATGATTCCGATATAAATATAACGCCGCATTAAGCGGATAAAAATAGTTGGTTATAATGTTGAGGCA
>NZ_PNDU01000615.1:0-219 GCF_005886635.1 Pseudoalteromonas sp. S558
TCTATGCTTTTTACTAACAGCTGAGCGCGTAGTTTTTTTAGTCTTATAGTAAAACGCACATGACTCATAGAGATTAACGCTTTAGCGCAATAACCAAAGTGGTTTATGAAAAAATTAGAGGCTGCTAAAGTACCATGTACGCAGCGTTTAATTTCACTTGTTCGGTTAAACCAGCGAATTTTACAATGCAGTTTAGTTATCACATTGTGATTTAAAAAT
>NZ_PNDU01000616.1:0-297 GCF_005886635.1 Pseudoalteromonas sp. S558
GTTAGCAGCGAATCTTAATCGGTAATGGTCTAATTGCCAGGTTGCCCGCAGGGATCGCACACTAAACCGTTTGCACCAAAGCCATTTAAGATATTACAAAGTGCAAGGCCAATATTGCCGCAGCCAACAAAACCCACTCTTTTATAGTGCAAATTAAAACCAACCAATCCGTTTAAATCAAAGTTGTCTACACGTACGCGGATATACGCTTTAAGAGTTTTACGGCTAAGTGTTAGCATGAGCGCCAGACCAAACTCGTCCACAACTTCTCGGCTCTATGCTGGCACGCGCAATACC
>NZ_PNDU01000617.1:0-226 GCF_005886635.1 Pseudoalteromonas sp. S558
AGAAATCTAAAACAGTTACTGCGGTTTTAAATTTAATAGTATCGCTGTCTTTAGAGCAAAGTAACTTAATCGCTGTTGATAGTTATGTAAAAAAGAAGAATAGTGCACAGTACTTAACTAAAGAGAAAAACAAATATTTTAACCTATTAAGACATATTATTCTCACTAAGAGTCAAGAGTATGCAAACGGGGTGAGCTATGTTGAAACTTTAATATAAGCAAAGCC
>NZ_PNDU01000618.1:0-329 GCF_005886635.1 Pseudoalteromonas sp. S558
AGAGATTCACCAAGTCGTTCAACGTTTAAGCTAGATGAAGCATTTAATGTGTTTATTCCTGAACAACAACGGGAGTCACGCGTGGCAGCGTGTATGCGCAGCGTTGATTTAGGTGCATGCCCATGTGGTTGGACCTATCAGCTTGTAAGTCGAGTCATGTTTGTAAGCGCGATTGATAATGGCCCAATGAACGATGATTTAATGGAAACAGGGCAACTTAAGCACAATAGACCAGATGGCCTCAAAGATCGCCCAGAAACTAGAACACTCCCGGTCGTGTGCTGTGAGAGGGTAGAAAACACACCTAAGTAGCGCACGTTAAGAATTTA
>NZ_PNDU01000619.1:0-492 GCF_005886635.1 Pseudoalteromonas sp. S558
TTTATTTTCCTTGCGAAGCCTTAACAGCTCAGCCCGCTCATCAGCATTCAAACTGGCACCAGATTGTTCTGCTTCAACTTTAGCTTTCCAGTTATAAAGTAATTTATCTGTGATACATAAAGACGCTGCTGCCTAAGGTACGCTGTAACCTTGCTCGGGTACCAATGCCACAGCTTCTTGTTTAAATTCTGCTGTGTAACAGCTGTTAGTTCGTTTTGTCATTTAACAACTCAATAATTGGATTATATTCCATTATTAAAGTGTCCTGTTTGATTAAAGCAGATCATGTCAAATTTTACTAAATAAAAAAGGCATAGCTTTTCTAATAAAGCTATGCAGAGGTTATAGACTTATTAACTTATTTTAGGTTGAGGTTATAGCCACCATAAATGGTGCTTGTTAATAGCCTTATCGAACTCTAGTACAGTTTAAAAAAGATCATCACAAAGATTCATAGCATAAGCATAATTTAAACTTATATTACGCTATATA
>NZ_PNDU01000620.1:0-249 GCF_005886635.1 Pseudoalteromonas sp. S558
AGTGTTGTTTATAGATAATGAAATTTTATCTGCTGACGTAGCTTCCTTAAAGATACTAGCGCACTCAATATCAAAGGATAAAAATAATGATTATTTTAGAGAAAATATCATTGCTCAAGCTCATCCCTTTCGCTTTAAAATTCTGGGTTAAAACCAATTTAGTTATAAGTACAACCTTTATCAAGTTGAAAATGGTAAAGTGTGCCTCTGTAGATAAGATTTCCTAACAAAGAAACAATCGCTTTTATT
>NZ_PNDU01000621.1:0-288 GCF_005886635.1 Pseudoalteromonas sp. S558
ATATCATATGAAATCATATTGCTCTACTTCAAAATAACACTAATGCGCAAAATCTATAAAAATCTCTTCTAACATCGAAAAACATTCAGCCAAAACATAAGGGCGAGGCGAAGTTAAAGCTCACTGGCAAGCTTAATCCATTTAGTAAACAGGCTAATTATGATTTAAATGCTGAGGTGCAACGCTTTTCAGTTAAAACACTCGACACTGTATTTAAAGAAGATACACAGTTTGATATTGAAGCTGGTGGAATCGATGGCGCTATGGAACGCGTAGCGAAAGATAATA
>NZ_PNDU01000622.1:0-297 GCF_005886635.1 Pseudoalteromonas sp. S558
TTGGAAGGTTAGGCGCACTTTACCAATCGGACCGTTACGCTGTTTACCGATAATAATTTCGGCAATGCCTTTTTCAGTACTGTCTTCGTTATCGACTTCATCACGATAAATAAACATGATCAAATCGGCATCTTGCTCAATAGAGCCCGACTCACGTAAATCTGAGTTAATTGGACGTTTATCAGCACGTTGCTCTAGAGTACGGTTAAGCTGCGATAGAGCAACAACCGGACACTGCAACTCTTTTGCTAATGCTTTGAGTGAGCGTGAAATTTCGGAAATTTCTAAGGTACGGTT
>NZ_PNDU01000623.1:0-342 GCF_005886635.1 Pseudoalteromonas sp. S558
ATTGTCAAAGCACTGAATATTCCTTTAGTTTAGCTAACAAAAAATTAGTCATTACACAAACAGCCTACCATGTAGGCCGTAAATCTTAAACTAGTAATACTACAATAAATGACAACTGCAAAGTGTGTCGGAGAATTAAAATGAAAAAGACGATTAGATTGTCATTGATTGCAGCGTCAGTTTTAGCGATAACAGCTTGAAAACAAGAAGCAAAATAAGAGAAAGCAGAACTTAAAAAAGACAATGTAGAGCAGCAAAAAGCATCCGGTATTCGTGGATCTGTATTTAACTTTGTAAATTAATCCAGATCTGACAAATACAATATTCAAATTAAATTAGACC
>NZ_PNDU01000063.1:0-31280 GCF_005886635.1 Pseudoalteromonas sp. S558
ATGGCAAAAGAAAAGTTTGAACGCGTAAAACCGCACGTAAACGTTGGTACAATTGGCCACGTTGACCACGGTAAAACTACACTAACTGCAGCAATCACTAACGTACTTGCAAAAGTATACGGCGGTGTTGCTAAAGATTTCGCATCAATCGATAACGCTCCAGAAGAGCGCGAACGTGGTATCACTATTTCAACGTCTCACGTTGAATACGATACTCCTTCACGCCACTACGCGCACGTAGATTGTCCTGGTCACGCCGATTATGTTAAAAACATGATCACTGGTGCTGCTCAAATGGACGGCGCGATCTTAGTAGTTGCTGCGACTGATGGCCCTATGCCACAAACGCGTGAGCACATCCTTCTTTCTCGTCAGGTTGGCGTTCCTTACATCATCGTGTTCATGAACAAATGTGACATGGTTGATGACGAAGAGCTACTTGAACTAGTAGAAATGGAAGTTCGTGAACTTCTTTCAGAATACGATTTCCCAGGTGATGACTTACCTCTAATCGCTGGTTCTGCGCTTAAAGCGTTAGAAGGCGAGAAAGAGTGGGAAGATAAGATTGTTGAGCTTGCAAACGCACTTGATACTTACATCCCAGAGCCAGAGCGTGACATCGATAAGCCTTTCATCATGCCTATCGAAGACGTTTTCTCAATCCAGGGTCGTGGTACAGTTGTAACTGGTCGTGTTGAAGCTGGTATCATCCGCATCAATGACGAAGTAGAAATTGTTGGTATCAATGATACAACTCGTTCTACTTGTACTGGTGTTGAAATGTTCCGTAAGCTTCTTGACGAAGGTCGTGCTGGCGAAAACATCGGTGCACTTCTACGTGGTACTAAACGTGAAGACGTTGAACGTGGTCAAGTACTAGCTAAGCCTGGTTCAATCAACCCACATACTACATTCACTTCAGAAGTATACGTACTTTCGAAAGATGAAGGTGGTCGTCATACTCCATTCTTCAAAGGTTACCGTCCACAGTTCTACTTCCGTACAACTGACGTAACAGGTGACGTACAGTTACCAGATGGCGTAGAAATGGTAATGCCTGGTGATAACATCAAGATGACTGTAACTCTAATCGCGCCAATCGCGATGGATGAAGGTCTTCGTTTTGCTATCCGTGAAGGTGGCCGTACTGTAGGTGCTGGTGTTGTAGCAACTATCGTAGCGTAATAATTAACCTTAAAGTTAATTATCAGAAAAAGGTCACTTAGGTGGCCTTTTTTAATGCCTGAAGAAAAGTAACTATTTTTTCAGTAGCCTGGGCCGACTCTAAAAAGTACTTTACCTGTAGTGTGCTTTAATAAATTCGCAAACTTCAGTTAAAAAAACAAGCTCATAAAACTAGCCGCTAGATATGTGTATTTGATAAGGTAAAGTGTCGCTTATTACAGGAGCATATATGCTTAACCAAACCATATTTAGCGCAGAGCAGGTGAGAGATAACGAAGCGCTTGCAGCTAAAAATAGCCATTGTGATTTATTCACCCTCATGCAGCGTGCAGGAGAAGCGGTATTGGACCAATGGCAGTTATTTAACGCCCAGCATGCCTTGGTGCTTGTAGGGCATGGTAACAATGCTGGAGATGGTTATATTGTTGCAAGGCTCATAAAACAATTAGGTAAAAAGGTAACAGTATGCGCAGCTGAGCCTAATAAAGTATTAACTGGTGATGCGGCAAAGGCGCAGCAGTTATGGATAGAAGCGGGTGGGGTGGTTTCTCATTTTACAAAAGACATGCTTAATGAGTGCGATATAATTATTGATGCGCTCCTTGGTACTGGCCTTAATAGCGCCGTGCGCGATAATTTTGCGAATATAATTAAAGCTGTAAACACTAGTAGTAAGCCCGTAATAAGCATTGATATTCCATCAGGTATTGAAGCGAATACAGGACAGCCATTGGGCTGCGCAGTACAAGCGACTTTAACCGTTACTTTTGTGGGTATAAAGCAAGGGCTCACAACGACTGCTGGTAAACAATATAGTGGTAAGTTAGTTTTTGACGATTTAGCAATTGGCGATGCGTTTACTTGTGTCGCTCAATCTTCAGGAACTCTTGTTAATATTAATAGCTTTAAAGGAATAGCCACGCGGGCAATCAATAGTCACAAAGGAAGCAACGGTAAACTTTTATGTGTTGGTGGTAATCAAGGTACTGCAGGTGCAATTAGGTTAAGTAGTGAAGCTGCCCTTAGAGCCGGTGCTGGCATGGTAAGAGTGTATACACACGAAAGCTCAATAACGCCTATTAGTATTGGCAGACCAGAACTTATGGTAAGTAGTAATAACTTACATCAAGCGCTAGAGTGGGCAAGCTGCGTTGTTATTGGCCCTGGGCTTGGGCAAGACGAGTGGGCACAACAAACATTCGATGAAGTAATGCAATATTGCCAAAACAATAAAATGCCATTGGTTATAGATGCAGATGCCCTTAATTTACTGGCTAAGAAAGCTTCATCATACACGTTAGAGCAATGCGTACTTACTCCACATCCCGGCGAAGCTTCGCGACTGCTAAGTGTTAGCACCAGCGAAATTGAATCTGATCGTTTTAATTATGCTCGCCTTTGCGCTAAACGCTATAACGCGACTTGTGTATTAAAAGGCGCAGGAACATTAATAGATAATGCCCAGCACACGTGGGTATGTGAAGATGGCAACCCAGCACTGGCCGTTGGCGGCAGTGGCGATGTACTCACTGGTATTATTGGGGCATTGCTTGCTCAAGGTTTAACTATTGATGAAGCAGCACGTTATGGTGTAACACTGCACGCTAAAGCCGGTGATATCGCAAGTGAGCGAGACGGGCAAAGGAGAATGCTACCCAGTGATTTATTCCCAATTGTAAGAGAGTTAGTTAATAAAGTGACGTGAGTTTAAGCGTCACTTTAAATAACTAATTATTAAGCTGCAGTAAATCCCATTTTGTACCATATAGGTCTTCAAAAACCACTACGGTGCCATAGGGTTCTACTCTAGGCTCTTCGTTAAATGTAACGCCTTTAAAAAGCATTAAATTATAATCTCGCCAAAAGTCATCGGTATGCAAAAATAAAAACACGCGACCACCCGTTTGATTACCAATAGCACTCATCTGTTCGGGCGTTGTGGCTTTAGCAAGCAGTAAATTAGTCCTGCTCGAATTAGCCCTGTTTGAATTAGTCCTGTTTGAATTTGGAGGTGAAATTAACACCCAGCGTTTACCATCTCCTAAATCAGTATCCTCAACTAATTCAAAATTTAGCTTTTGAGTATAAAACTCAATGGCATCGTCGTAGTCCTTAATAACTAATGCAATGCTGCCGATATGCTGTTGAACGTTAGTCATGTTTAGCTCACTCCGTACTATTAAATAAATGTGCTCTTTATCATATTAGTAAACGATTACGCCGGGTACATGCCCGTAGTGTAATTTTAATTAACTTGTGAGTTCGTCCTCATCATCCTCGAGTGGATCGCCTGAGTCTCCTTTACGTTTACGCTGCTCTTGTTTAGCTTTTTGAACATTTTCGTAGGTAGGTGGCGGTATAGGCATCAATGAAATAAGCGGGAAAAATGCTAAAAATAAATAAGCACCCTTAGACATACTTTTACCCCACGTTACCATTTTCAGCATAGCCCAAACTACGAATAAGAATAACCCCGTCACGAGAGCAACAGAGATAAAGAAGGTGAATATTGTGTTATTACTTAATAAATCCATTTAATATAAATCTGAGTTATACGTAATTTAGTTATGGGTATAAATTAAACAATATCAATAACATTAGTATTAAAAAGCAAAAACCCAGCCGAAGCTGGGTTTTTATTTGAACTACATTTTAAGGGGGATGTAGGGTAGCAGCAGTTCATTACTTTACCATCAACGCCCCAAAGAACCGTACGGGCGAATCCCTCGCTTAAAGCTCAAACATCCATAAGTCAATATCAAAGTACAGGCCAACGACTTAACCTATTAATGTATAAAGAGTGCCTTTTTGTGTTAATGTGAGTACGACAGTGTAGGGACAAAGCGTTAAGATTAGACTATTAATTGACTTACTTAACTGTGTCAGCGAGTCTAATAATATCTTCACCTGTTCTATCCGTTTCGCGGCTGTAATTGCCCAATTTAAATTTTTCTTCTTTCGATTCATTTTATAATCCTGTTAAGGTTAATATATTAAACGAAAGCAGAAATTGTAAGAGACCCTCTTCTACCTTTATATCACCGATACTTTAGGCACAAACCCTGCTAATTATTTACATTCATAGTTACGGTGATTAATATAGACAGTCCACTTGTGTTGATTCAATGCTTACCTTGACAAGCTTTACACTGCAACAAATGAAAGAATAACACTCTTTACTATCTATAATAACCATTGGGTATAAGTATATAGCTAAAGGCTATATATAACAAATGTTAATTGCACAATATTACTGTTTTATCCAAACGATAAGGCTTTGCGTTTTCTTTTCATTAATTCAAGGTAAACTCGCACTAAGCGTTGTTCAAAAAGGTAAGTTGTAGAGGTTAGTCCTTATATTTACTTGATATGAACCTTGAACTCCGTGATTTCACAAAGCACTCTCTCTAATAAGCATAACCCAGCCGAGGCTGGGTCTACTTTAAATCGAATTCTCAGTACTAAGTGCATAAAGTGTTTATCTGTATAATTCACCAGCACGTTCTGGTTGATAGGTTACTTCTTTTATTTTTACCTTTATTAAGCCGCCACTCGGTTTAGGCCACTCAATTTCGTCGCCTTGGTTTAGCCCAAGTAATGCGCTACCAACGGGTGATAATATCGATATTTTATCGCTGCTAGAGTCACTGTTCTTTGGGGACACCAAGGTTAACGTAAATTCTTCTTTAGAAGACTCAACAATAAAGTTTACGGTTGAGTTCATCGTTACAACTGACGATGGCATATCTTTAGGTTCGACTATTGTTGCTCGTGCCAGTTCAGCTTCCAATTCTTCTTTATTAGCAAAGCTACCTGTCGGTAGTGATTCCATTAAGTCATACAATCTATCTGCATCGAGTGATGAGATGATTAGTTCAGGTTTTTTATTCATCTTAATATCCTTAATAATTTTTAATAAATAAAATTAACTCTGAGTATGGCTTGGCATGCATTTAAGAAGCAAAGGGATACGCGAAGTCATTTTATTAATTAGCCACACCTGTGGCTTTTACTTTATTTGTGCCCAATAGCTAAAAACCCAGCCGAAGCTGGGTTTTTATTTGAGCTAGGTGTTTAGGGGATGATTACATCATTCCGCCCATACCACCCATTCCGCCCATGCCACCCATATCAGCGCCACCAGCTTCATCTTTTGGGATTTCAGCTACCATTGCTTCAGTAGTGATCATTAGACCCGCAATAGACCCTGCAAATTGTAATGCAGAGCGTGTTACTTTAGTTGGATCTAGGATACCCATTTCAATCATGTCGTTGTATTCGCCAGTTGCTGCGTTGTAACCAAAGTTACCGTCGCCGCCTTTAACTGCGTTAATTACAACAGATGCTTCTTCGCCAGCGTTAGTTACGATTTGACGAAGTGGCGCTTCCATCGCACGAAGTGCCACTTTAATACCGTGGTTTTGATCTTCGTTGTCGCCAACTAAATCTACCAGCTTGCTAGCTGCACGTACAAGTGCAACGCCGCCGCCAGGTACTACGCCTTCTTCAACCGCTGCACGAGTTGCATTTAATGCATCTTCAACACGGTCTTTTTTCTCTTTCATTTCCATTTCAGTAGCAGCACCTACTTTGATTACTGCAACACCGCCAGCTAATTTAGCCATGCGCTCTTGTAGTTTCTCTTTATCGTAGTCTGATGTTGCTTCTTCGATTTGTGCTTTAATTTGTGAAACACGACCGCTAATACCCGCTTCTTCACCAGCGCCATCAATGATTGTTGTATCATCTTTAGTAATAATTACGCGCTTAGCTGTACCTAGGTCTTCAACTGTTGCTTTTTCAAGCTCTAAGCCGATTTCTTCAGAAATTACAGTACCGCCAGTTAATACAGCGATATCTTGTAGCATTGCTTTACGACGGTCGCCAAAACCAGGCGCTTTAACCGCTGATACTTTAACAATACCGCGCATGTTATTAACTACTAATGTAGCTAGTGCTTCGCCTTCAAGGTCTTCTGCGATGATTAGTAGTGGTTTGCTTGCTTTAGCAACCGCTTCTAATGTTGGTAATAATTCGCGGATGTTAGATATTTTTTTATCTACAAGTAGAATAAATGGGTTATCTAGTTCAACAGTGCCTTTTTCTGGGCTGTTGATAAAGTAAGGAGATAAGTAACCACGGTCAAACTGCATGCCTTCAACAACATCTAGTTCGTTTTCAAGTGATTGACCTTCTTCTACAGTAATAACGCCACTGTTACGGCCTACTTTTTCCATTGCTTGTGCAATGATATCGCCAATCTCTTTATCAGAGTTAGCTGAAATAGTACCTACTTGTGCAATGGCTTTAGTATCTGAACAAGGAACAGATAACGCTTTAAGCTCTGCAACAGCAGCAATAACTGCTTTGTCGATGCCGCGCTTAAGATCCATTGGGTTCATGCCCGCTGCAACAGCTTTAAGGCCTTCATTAACAATAGACTGTGCAAGTACTGTAGCGGTAGTTGTACCATCGCCTGCTGCATCATTTGCTTTAGATGCAACTTCTTTAACCATTTGTGCGCCCATGTTCTCAAACTTGTCTTCAAGTTCGATTTCTTTTGCTACAGATACACCATCTTTAGTGATAACTGGAGAGCCAAACGATTTGTCTAGTACAACGTTACGGCCTTTAGGACCTAATGTAACTTTTACTGCGTTTGCTAGGATGTTTACGCCAGTTAGCATTTTAGCGCGTGCGTCACCTGCAAAAAGTACTTCTTTTGCTGCCATGTTTTAAATTCCTCTAAATTCTTAAATGTTTATAAACGAAAAGTAGGTTTAGCCTACAATGCCTAAAATATTATCTTCACGCATGATCAGGTACTCTTGACCTTCGATCTTTTCAACTTTTTCAACATATGAGCCAAATAACACAGTGTCACCGGCTTTAACTTCTAACGCTCTCACGTCACCGTTTTCTAAAACGCGACCATTACCTACGGCTATAACTTCTCCGCGAGTTGACTTCTCAGCTGCAGAGCCAGTTAATACAATACCGCCAGCAGATTTTGTTTCTTCTTCTAGACGTTTAACGATTACGCGATCTTGTAAAGGACGAATGTTCATGTTTTTAGTTCTCCTAACAGTTTCTGAACAGTACAGAAAAAAGCTTTTCTAATTTGCATTCATTAATGGGGGTAGAGTGAAAAATTCCAAGAGAAAAAACGATAAATTTTTAATCTTTTCGCTCATATTCACCATCAATAGTTGTTGGCTGGTCCATTTGCTGCTGTTCACGCGGTGAATGCGGTTGTTGAGCAAATGGCGACGGCCCTTGTTTCATACTTGCGCTCATTCTAACAGTTGCTTGGCTAGCAAGGCCTGCAGCCAATTTGTTACGAATAGCAGGGGTTAGTAATAGTAGTCCAAATACGTCAGTCATAATGCCTGGGGTAAGTAATAATACGCCCGCAATTACAACGCATATTCCGGTAAATAATTCTTTAGCTGGCATTTGCCCTTGCGCCATTTGCGTTTGCACATTCTGCAATGCGCCCATGCCTTGTGTCTTCACCATTTTGGCACCTAAAATAGCGGTAATAACAACCAGTGCAATTGTTGCAAACCCGCCAATTACGTCGTTTACTTGAATCAGTAAGGCGATTTCGATAATAGGGATGATGATAAACAACACAAATAAAAATCTAAACATAACGCTCTCTAAATAATGACACTCAAAAGAGTTGATGAAATATAAATGAGGGTGACGAGGTCTCTTTTCAAGGTTAGGGCATCGCTATAGTTATTTTACTGTTATTTTAGCGTCTACACATTGTACCCTCTATCAGATACTATGAAGCTAGACACTGTCAAATAAGTAAGGTTCATAATGACTACGCAATTTAAACTGATTTTTACGACCTGCAAAGACGAAGCCGAGGCACGTATGCTCGCAAGGGCGTTAGTAGAGAAAAAACTCGCTGCTTGCGTAAATATCTTACCTAATGTGGGAGCTATTTATATGTGGGAAGGTGAAATAGCAGAAGCAACAGAAGCTAAATTACTTATAAAAACGAAATCAGACAAGATGAACGATGTGTTTTTAACTATAAAAGGAATGCATAGTTACGAAGTGCCGGAGATACAAGTTATTGATGTTGCAACCGGAAACTTAGCCTATTTTAATTGGATGGATGAGGTATTAAATTAATGCGTTTTTTCTTTTTATTGTTGGTAACTTTATTAGTTGTGCCTGTAAAGGCTGCGACTAATAATGTGCTTGGTGATTTATTAGGACCTCCTCAACATACTTTTTTGCCTGTAGAGAAAGCGTTTGTATTTGATTTCGACCAGCAAGGCAATACCTTGTTTGTGGGCTGGGATATAGCACCAGATTATTACCTGTATAAAAAGAAAATAGAAATCATTGCCAAAGGCGCAAACATTCAAGTGGGTGACTCTGGTAGTGGCGAAATTATTGAAGATGAATTTTTTGGTAAAACAGAAGTCTTTTTTAACGCTGTAAGTGTAATAAGTAAATTAAGTAATGTTACCGACGGTGCCGTAGTTAAAGTGCGTTACCAAGGCTGTGCTAAAGCCGGGCTTTGTTATCCGCCAGAAGTGATTAGCATTCCACTTAGTGTGATTAGTGGCGCACAGATTAAGAATGTAGATCGAAATAGCGCTTCTGGTGAAGCCGCAACAGCGCAAAGTACATTTGCAGCACTCAATGAGCCTGCCACTGAACCTACAACAAATTCTGGTGACACCGAAAAAGAACTTACTTTTACTGAGCAATTAGCAAGTCAGAGCTTAATAACTAATTTACTCATATTTTTTGTCGTTGGTGTTGGCCTTGCTTTTACGCCGTGCGTATTTCCAATGTTCCCTATTTTGTCGAGCTTAATAGCGGGTCAGCAAAATCTTTCTACTAAAAAAGCCTTCGCATTATCGTTTGTATACGTACAAGGTATGGCTGTTACCTATGCGGCTCTTGGTCTCGTTGTTGCAGCACTAGGTGGGCAAGTACAGGGGTATTTACAGCATCCATTTGTGCTAATCAGTTTTAGTTTGTTGTTTGTATTACTCGCTATGTCGATGTTTGGTTGGTACGAAATTAAACTGCCAAGCAGTATGATGAGCAAGCTAACCCAGGTAAGTAACAACCAAAAAGGCGGCAACTATGTTGGCGTATTTTTAATGGGTATACTTTCGGGATTGATTGCATCACCTTGCACTACGGCGCCACTGTCGGCTGCACTCTTATTTGTAGCGCAAAGTGGCGATTACCTAGTAGGTGGTTTAACGCTGTACGTGCTCAGTTTGGGTATGGGATTACCATTGTTATTACTCGGTACATCTGGCGGTAAATTGCTGCCTAAAGCGGGTGGTTGGATGGAGCAAGTTAAAACCTTATTTGGTTTTGTAATGTTAATAGTGCCGCTTATATTACTTGAGCGACTAGTAAGCGCAGACATTATATTATTAATGGCAGGTGTGCTTGCATTAGCAACAGCACTGTACTTACATCATTGGCAAAGTAGCCAAACACAAAGCAAGTTAAAAACTGCATTATGGTTTGCTGCAACTCTATTAGTTATTACAGGCTTTACGTTAACTAAAAACTACTTTTGGCCAGTACAAGTACAAACAGTACAGGTAAGCTCACAAAATAATGAGTTTAAACAGGTTGCTGATTTAGCAGAATTAAAAGAAGCAGTTGCACAAGCAAACGACGAAGGTCGAATGGTTATGGTCGATTTATATGCCGATTGGTGTGTGGCGTGTAAAGAGTTTGAGCATTACACCTTTCCAGATGCCAAAGTGCAAAGTGAGTTTAGCCATTATCAGCTTATTCAAATTGACTTAACTGAAAGTGATAATAAAACAATTGAGCTAATGGAAGAGTACACGGTGTTCGGTTTACCGAGTATTTTGTTTTTTAACACCCAAGGTAAAGAGCTAAGTACACAACGTGTAACGGGCTTTTTAAATGCTGAGGATTTTGCTAAACACCTCGCTACAGTGCGCGCTAGCGCACAATAATAGTGCAATAACGCTACTTGATTTAATCAAGTGGCGGATTCTGATTTCCTTCCTGATTTATTCCTATAGCACTGATTAGACCAGTATTTTGCTGCTATTTACGTCGAAATCACTATAATAGTTGGTTAACGTGAGAAATTGTTGCTACATTACTTTTTTTACTTACTTAAAAGTGAAAAATTAGTTAGTAACCGCTTAACTCATTACTTATAGGATATATCGCGTATTATGACTGCAAAATTTAACCTTTTAGTTATAAATGGTCCAAATTTAAACATGCTGGGCAAACGTGAACCGGATAAATACGGTTTTCAGACGCTCAGTGAGATTATGAACGAACTAACCAGTGCAGCTGATAGTCTAGATGTTAAGTTAACGCATTTTCAAAGTAATAGTGAGCAAGCACTCATTGAACGAATACACGATGCTTGGCAAGCGGTTGATTGCATAATAATTAACCCAGCTGCATTTACGCATACTAGCGTCGCATTACGTGATGCACTGTTAAGTGTTGATATTCCGTTTTTTGAGGTGCATTTAAGTAATGTGCACGCACGTGAAGCGTTTCGCCATCATTCGTATTTTTCTGATGTGGCACAGGGCGTGGTATGTGGATTAGGCGCAATGGGTTATCACGCAGCATTAAATGCAGCAGTTAACCGGTTGCAAAATACAATTTAATTTAAATTAACACACAAACTAACTAATAGGCGGGTCGTGTAATGGATATTCGCAAGATAAAGAAGTTGATCGAATTAGTAGAAGAATCAGGTATCGCTGAGCTGGAAATTACTGAAGGTGAAGAATCAGTACGTATTAATCGTAACAATATGAGCGCAGGCCCAGGTTACCCGCAATTTGCTCCACAGCAATATGCACCAGCGCCAGTAGCCCCAGTTGCAGCGGCTCCTGTTGCAGTTGAAGCAGCACCAGCAGAACCTACGGGTCATCAGGTTAAATCACCAATGGTTGGCTCTTTTTATGCAGCGGCCTCTCCAGAAGCGCCAGCGTATGTAGAAGTAGGTCAGCAAGTTAAAGTTGGCGATACACTTTGTATCATCGAAGCTATGAAAATGATGAATCAAATTGAATCAGACAAAGCGGGTACAGTAAGAGCTATTTTAGCTGAAAATGGCGAGCCAATTGAATTTGATCAACCTCTATTCATAATTGAATAATAGCGTAACGTAAAAGGCCAACTCTAATGTTAGATAAAGTAGTCATTGCAAACCGAGGTGAAATTGCACTTCGTATATTGCGCGCCTGCAAAGAGCTTGGGATCAAAACGGTTGCTGTGCATTCAACGGCGGATCGCGATCTTAAGCATGTATTGCTTGCAGATGAAACCATCTGTATTGGTAGACCAGCAGCCACTGAAAGTTATTTAGATATTCCGCGCATTATTGCAGCGGCAGAAATAACTGATGCGGTAGCTATTCATCCAGGTTACGGTTTTCTTGCAGAAAACGCCGATTTTGCCGACCAAGTTGAGCAAAGTGGCTTTGTATTTATCGGTCCTACAGGCGACACTATTCGCCTTATGGGTGATAAAGTATCTGCTATCGCAGCAATGCGTAAAGCAGGCGTTCCATGTGTTCCAGGATCTGACGGTCCGGTATCAGATGATAAAGAACGCAACATGCAAATTGCTAAACGTATTGGTTACCCAGTAATCATCAAAGCCGCTGGTGGCGGTGGTGGTCGTGGTATGCGCGTTGTTCGCAGCGAAGCTGAACTTATTGATTCAATAGCCTTAACACAGCAAGAAGCTAAGCAGTTCTTCGGCAATGGTATGGTTTACATGGAGAAATTCCTTGAAAACCCACGTCATATTGAAGTTCAAGTATTAGCGGATGGCCAAGGTAATGCAGTACATTTAGGTGAACGTGATTGCTCAATGCAACGTCGTCACCAAAAAGTAGTTGAAGAAGCGCCAGCGCCAGGTATTACAGCTGAAACACGTAAATTTATTGGTGAACGCTGTACACGTGCATGTATAGAAATTGGATACCGTGGTGCAGGTACGTTTGAGTTTTTATACGAAAACGGCGAGTTTTACTTCATTGAAATGAATACACGTATTCAGGTTGAACACCCTGTAACTGAAATGGTTACTGGTATCGACTTAATCAAAGAACAATTAAAGATTGCTGCGGGTCAGCCTTTATCGTTCACTCAAGACGACGTTGTTATTCGCGGTCATGCTATTGAGTGTCGTATTAATGCTGAAGATCCAGAAACGTTTATTCCGTCACCAGGTAAAATTACACGTTTTCATCCAGCTGGTGGGTTAGGTATTCGTTGGGACAGCCATATTTACGCTGACTACACGGTTCCACCACATTACGATTCTATGATTGGTAAGTTAATTACTTACGGTGAAAACCGTGACGTAGCCATTGCCCGTGCGCGCAATGCACTTAATGAACTCGTTATTGACGGAATTAAAACTAATACTCCTCTGCATAAGAGAATTCTTGCAGATGAGAACTTCCAAAATGGTGGTACGAACATCCACTATCTTGAGAAAAAACTAGGATTATAATTCTAGTTTTTTAAAGAACCGGCTTAGGCCGGTTTTTTTATGCCTGAAACTGCAATTTATCGCCTTAAATAAATATTCTGGTATGATTAGCAAACATACGCTTTTAAGTGAATTTTTGAGGTAGTAATGACGCGTAGTTTTGAATCACACCTAAATGATGAAGTAGCCACAGTCGCCATGGGAAACCAAGTTGCGGCTATTATAGAACAAGGTGCGGTGATTTATTTACACGGCGACTTAGGGGCTGGTAAAACAACCTTTACCCGTGGCGTTGTGCAAGGCTTTGGCCATGCAGGTAAGGTTAAAAGTCCGACATATACATTAGTAGAACCTTATGAGCTTGAACGAGCAAATGTTTATCATTTTGATTTATACCGTTTAGGCGATCCAGAAGAGCTCGAATACATGGGAATACGCGACTATTTTTCGGCAGATGCAATTTGTGTTGTCGAATGGCCTGAGAAGGGTGGCGAATTTATTCCTGTGCCTGATTTAGATATTATCCTAAGCTATGTGGGTAACGAACGTAAAATTGTTATTAATAGTGCGAGTGATCGCGGTATAGCAATTGTCGAAAAACTAAATAAAAAACAATAAAATAGTGAAGGCAGTAATTATCAAATGAGTCGAGCTGTAGTTAAACTCTTTATTTACCTTATGGTTATTACCATAAGTTTGCCACTGTGGGCAAAAAACACCATTAACAGTGTACGTGTTTGGCCATCTCCAGATAGTACGCGAGTGGTGTTTGATTTAAATGACAAGCCCGATTTTAGTTATTTTATGCTAAAAAATCCTAGTCGTTTGGTGGTGGATTTAGAAAACACCAACGAGTTAAAAATACTGCCAGGTGTCCCCCCAAAACACCAAATAGTAAGCAAGTTACGCTACTCAAAACCAAAAAATAAACAAAGTGTCCGGTTAGTTTTTGAGTTAAATGCCGCAGTGAAACCTGTGGTATTTGCGCTTGCGCCTACTGGGCCTTATAAAAACAGATTGGTTGTTGATTTATATAGTAAAAATAAAATTACAGCTGTTACATCATCGACACAAATCGCGGCTAAAAATCGCCAGTTAAGCCAAGAGCGCGATATTGTTATTGCGATTGACGCAGGTCATGGTGGCGAAGATCCCGGCTCCATCGGTCCATCAGGCACTTATGAAAAAACGGTCACACTACAAATCGCTAAACGCTTAGAACGTATGATAGATTCTGAGCAAGGAATGATTTCGCGCATGGTCCGAAGCGGCGACTATTTTGTAAAACTTAACACTCGTACAAACCGTGCTCGTGAGAAAAAAGCCGACTTTTTTGTTTCTATTCATGCAGATGCATTTTCAAGCCCAGGTCCAAATGGTGCCTCCGTGTGGGTATTGTCGCTCAGGCGAGCAAACTCAGAAGTTGGTAAGTGGATTGAGGATCAAGAAAAACATTCAGAGCTATTAGGTGGTGCGGCCGATGTAATGAAAGATGCGGCTAACGAAAAGTACTTAGCGCAAGCATTGCTTGATATGTCGATGGATCACTCAATGAAAACAGGTTTGAGCGTGGCTGAAGTCATGGTAGAAGAGTTACGTAAAGTGGCGAAACTGCACAAAAAAGATCCACAACATGCGAGCTTTTCAGTATTAAAATCGCCAGATATTCCTTCTATTTTGGTGGAAACAGGGTTTATATCTAATCCACGAGAAGAAAAACTGCTCAAAAGTGCGAATCATCAAGAGCGTTTAGCTAAAGCGATATTTACTGCGATTAAAACTTACTATTTAAAAAATCCACCCGATGACTCTCTGTTTGCTAAATTAAAGTCGCAGTATCCGACTAAGCATAAAGTGCGCCCAGGGGAGTCTTTAAGTATGTTGGCAAGTCGCTATGGCATTACAGTCAGTAAATTAAAGCAAGTTAACAAACTCACCTCTAGTACTTTATTTATTGGTCAAGAGCTCGATATACCGCAAAGTTAGACCTTATTGTCAGCGCAATGTTTGCTAGGAAATCTTATGAATATTGAAATATTACCCGCGCGTTTGGCTAACCAAATTGCCGCCGGTGAAGTGGTTGAACGCCCTGCGTCGGTAGTAAAAGAGCTTGTCGAAAATAGTTTAGATGCTGGCGCTACACGTATTCAGATAGATATAGAGCGCGGCGGTCATAAGCTTATTCGTATTCGCGATAATGGTTCTGGTATTAGTAAAGATGAACTAACACTTGCGCTGTCTCGTCATGCAACCAGTAAATTAAAATCACTCGATGATCTTGAAAATATTTGCTCTCTTGGCTTTAGAGGAGAAGCGCTTGCCTCAATTAGCTCGGTATCGCGCTTAACGCTGAGCTCAAAACCTAAAGAGCAAGAAACGGCTTGGCAAGCCTTTGCAGAAGGTCGCGATATGGCTGTGCAGGTAAAGCCAGTTGCGCATCCCGATGGGACAACTATTGAGGTAAAAGATTTATTTTTTAATACCCCAGCACGCCGCAAATTTTTACGCACTGAAAAAACAGAATTTAGCCATATTGATGAACTTATAAAGCGTATTGCTCTTAGCCGTTTTGATGTATCGATTACACTGACTCATAACGAAAAGGTAGTTAGGCAGTACCGCGCTAAAACAGACCCAACACAAGCAATCGCACGTGTGGCACAAGTTGCCGGCAAGGCATTTGTAGAGCAAGGGTTACATATTCAATCAGGTGAGGGCGGTTTACAACTGCATGGTTGGGTGCTGCCAGTGGGCTCAGCGAATACCACTCAGTACACTTATGTAAATAATCGTATGATGCGCGACAAGCTTATTTTACATGCGATCCGCCAAGCATTCGAAGAGGTAAGTGGTGCTCAAGAATTACCTGGATTTGTTATTTATATTGATATTGACCCGCGACAGGTTGATGTAAATGTTCATCCAGCTAAGCATGAAGTGCGTTTTCATCAAGGGCGCTTAATTCATGACTTTATACTACAAGCCATTAAGCAGGTCGTAGTGCCACTGCAAGGTGAGTTTATCAATGAGCCAGCAAGCGCTGAGAATGAGGCTGCACCTGCATTTATAGAGGCGGCGCATAGCTGTTCGAATAATGTGGAGGCCGAAGGGGTATTTGATTACCCTAAATCGCAATTACAACCTGCTCACTCTAGGGGGGTTGATAAGTCGTCATCAGGAGCTAGCCGTGGCGGCCATAGTGGCGCATATCGTGCGACACCAAGCACAAGCCACCATGATGTAAATGCGTTTTATCAAGGTGTTAGTGAGCAACATGCGGCGCATTTTGACAACGTAGCAAACATACCCGTAACACCGCAGCAGTTAGAGTCTGCGCATAATGTTTTAAAGGTTGTTTCAATTATCAGTGTTCATGACGGTGTATGTGTATTCAGTGCTGGGCAGCAATTGTATTGCTCACATTTTAAATATGCGTTAGTGGATGATTGGCATAATCAAATTAAAGAGCTTGGTAACTTGGAAGGAAAAGCCTTGTTGTTACCTGTGCGAGTCAATTTACCAAAAGAGGATTGCTTGGTGGTAGAAGCGCAGCAATCATGGTTTACTTTACTTGGTTTTGAGCTCGTAATAGAAAAACAATTTGTAATGGTTAAAAAATTGCCTGCGTGCTTATATTTACTCGATGTAAGTACAGCGGTAGATGAGCTACTTAATGCATGCAAAGCAGAGCTTGAAAATATAGATAACTGGTTGGAGTGGCAACTGAAATGCGTGCCAACTCGTTTTTATGCAAGCAATGCATTTTTAACGCAGCAGCTGCGCTTACAAAATAATCCGCAAACTATTGAACGTTTACGTCAAAAAGCAGTTAAAATAGAGCTAAATCACTATTTAACGCAATTAGATTAAGGTATTCGTGTTGAGTCATTTACCAGTCATATTTTTAATGGGTCCAACCGCTGCTGGAAAAACGGCGTTGGCAATCTCGCTGTGTGAGCATTTAAATACAGAAATAATCAGCGTTGATTCAGCGTTAGTGTATAAGAGTATGGATATCGGCACCGCTAAACCAGATGCCGAAGAACTTGCTCGCGCACCACATCATTTAATTGACTTACTTGATCCAAGCGAAACGTATTCTGTGGCTGATTTTAGGAGTGATGCAGTAAAAAAAATTGATGAATTTCACCAACAGGGTAAAGTACCTGTATTGGTTGGAGGTACGATGATGTACTTTAAGGCACTTATTGACGGTTTATCGCCACTTCCAGAGGCTGATCCGCTAATAAGAGCAGAGCTTGAAGCACAGGCTAAGCAATATGGTTGGCCGCACTTGTATCAAGAACTGGTAAAAATTGATCCACAAGCCGCTCAAAAAATGAGTGAGAATGATTCACAAAGAATTAATCGCGCTTTAGAGGTATACCGTATAACAGGTAAAACAATGACTGAATTGCAAAAGCAAAAACAGCCTGCTTTACCTTATACTTTTCATCAGTTTGCTATTGCACCGCAAGAGCGCAGTGAGTTACATGCTCGAATTGAAGAAAGGTTTAAAATAATGATAGAACAGGGGTTTGAAAATGAAGTTTCGACCCTATATCTACGTAAGGATTTGCACCCCAATATGCCTTCTATTCGTTGTGTAGGTTATAGACAAATGTGGGATTACCTTGCGGGTGAAATTGACCATGATGAAATGCTTTTTCGCGGTATCGCAGCTACACGTCAATTGGCTAAGCGTCAATTAACTTGGTTGAGAAGCTGGCCTGATGTAACTTGGTTAACAACAGGCGATGAAGAAAACTTGCATCGTGTAGTAAGTTCGCTAAGCTAGTAGTAGTTGAATTATTTAGCTTTGTTAAATAAGTTCAGCCACTTAATTATAATAACACCTAGAAACGAAGGAATAATAACATGGCAAAAGGCCAATCGTTACAAGACCCATTTTTGAATGCACTACGTCGTGAGCGCATTCCAGTATCAATCTTTTTGGTTAATGGCATAAAATTACAAGGTAAAATTCAGTCATTTGATCAATTTGTTATTTTACTTGAAAACACTGTAAATCAAATGGTGTATAAACATGCAATTTCAACCGTTGTCCCTGCTCGTGCAGTCAACTTCCAAGGTGTTTTAGGGGATGACAACTCAGAAGAGCCAGAAGCTGGAAATGTTTAAATTAGGAGCGTAATATTTGTTTGACCGCTATGAATCCGGCGAGCAGGCAATTTTAGTCCATATCGACTTACCTAAAGAAGGAGATCGTGAAGATCTTCATGAATTAGAGATGTTGGTATCTTCTGCTGGTGTTAGTAGTTTGGCGGTTGTGCAAGGCAGCCGTCAAGCACCACATCCGAAACTATTCGTCGGTACCGGTAAAGCAGAAGAAATAGCTGAAATTGTAAAAATCCACAATGCAGATGTCGTTATTTTTAATCATCAACTTAGACCGTCACAAGAACGTAATTTAGAGCGTGTTTGTGAGTGCCGTGTCCTTGATAGAACGACACTAATTCTTGATATTTTTGCCCAACGTGCACGTACCCATGAAGGTAAGTTGCAGGTAGAGCTAGCACAACTTCGTCACATGTCGACTCGATTAATTCGAGGCTGGACCCACCTTGAACGCCAAAAAGGCGGGATTGGTTTACGTGGACCAGGGGAAACTCAGCTCGAAACTGATAGACGTTTATTGCGCGCGCGCATTCAAAATATTCGTGCGCGTTTAGCCAAGGTGGCAGTACAACGTGAACAGGGTAGGCGAGCTCGTACACGCAATGAAATACCTACGGTATCGTTAGTTGGCTATACCAATGCGGGTAAATCTACATTATTCAATCGAATTACAAACTCAGATGTATACGCAGCCGATCAGTTATTTGCAACGCTCGATCCGACTCTACGTAAGCTTGAATTAGGAGATGTTGGCCCCGTTATTTTAGCCGATACAGTAGGCTTTATTCGTCATTTGCCGCACGATTTAGTCGCTGCTTTTAAAGCAACACTTACTGAAACTCGTGAAGCTGACTTGCAACTACATGTGATTGACGCGGCAGACTCTCGTCTTCAAGAAAATATTGAACAAGTACAATCGGTGCTCAAAGAAATTGAAGCCGATGAAGTACCACAGCTATTAATTTATAATAAAATTGATGCGCTGGATAACGTAAGCCCACGTATTGATCGAGACGACGAAGGCCAACCTATAAGGGTATGGCTTAGCGCTCAAACTGGTGAAGGGTGTGAATTACTTAGCGAGGCTATTAGCGAGCTGCTCGCTAAGAAGATGTTTAACGAAACCTTATTTCTTACGCCATTGTATGGTCGTCTAAGGGCTGCATTATTTAGTTTAAACGCAGTACATGAAGAGCGATTTGATGAGCAAGGGAATTGGCTGCTAGATGTTAGAATGCCAATGGTTGAGTGGAATCGTTTAATTAAAGAATTTGGTCCTGAAATTGCTGGTTTTATCAGCCGTAATTAAAAATTGGTGTTTTAATGTCGGTTTTAGTATGAGAAACGCGGTAGATTTGTTAGATTTAACACAATTTCCTAATTTATTTAGATAACAATGGAGTATAGCTATGGCCTGGAATGAACCGGGTAATAATGGCAATGACAAAGATCCGTGGAATAATAAAGGCGGACGTGATCAAGGCCCACCTGATTTAGACGAGGTGTTCCGTAAGTTTAGTAACAAGTTCGGCGGCTTATTTGGCGGGAAAAAATCCGGCAATGGTAGCAGTGGTGGACTTGGCGGAGCCGGTATTTCATTCATACTCATTATCGCCGTTATTGTATGGGCGTTAAGTGGTATTTACACGGTTAAAGAAGCCGAACGTGGTGTGGTTCTTCAGTTTGGTAAATATGACCGAATTGCGGATCCTGGTCTGCGCTGGAAAATGACCTTTATTGAAACAGTAATTCCAGTCGATATTGAAGCAGTTCGTTCATTATCAGCTTCTGGTTTTATGTTAACCGAAGACGAAAACGTGGTAAGCGTTGAGTTTCAGGTTCAATATCGTGTTATTGACCCATATCTTTACCTATTTAGCGTAACTAATGCTGACAGCAGTTTAGAAGAAGCGCTAGACAGTGCGCTGCGTTATGTAGTTGGTCATGCAAAAATGGACCAGGTATTGACTAATGGACGTGAAGTTGTTCGTCAAAGCACTTGGGATGAGCTTAATAAAATTATTGAACCGTATAACTTAGGCTTAATAGTGACTGACGTGAACTTTAAAGATTCTCGTCCGCCGACTGAAGTTAAAGATGCATTTGATGACGCGATTGCGGCACAAGAAGATGAAGAGCGTTTCATCCGTGAAGCAGAAGCCTATGCCCGTGAAATTGAACCACGTGCTCGTGGTCAAGTAACACGTATGACCCAAGAAGCTGAAGGTTACCAAGAGCGTATTACACTCGAAGCACAAGGTGAGGTAGCTCGCTTTGAAAAGCTATTACCTGAATATCAAGCAGCTAAAGAAGTTACCCGTGAGCGCTTATACATTGATGCAATGGAAGAAGTGTTAGGTAGCAGCTCTAAAGTACTGGTTGATGTGAAAGGCGGCAATAATATGATTTATTTACCACTTGATAAAATCATGGACAAGCAAGGAACTGCAACACGTGTTGCACTACCAAGCTCAAGTGATATTCAAGATTTACGAAATAAAGTAAATACGTCACGAAATAGCTCTGTTAATAGTGGTAATGACCGCTTTAACAATGATCGCTTCAATGATGGGAGATAATCATAATGAAAAACTTTAGCTTAGTAATACTATTAGCTGCCATTGTTATGTCTTTCTCGTCGGTATTTGTTGTACCTGAAGGACAAAAAGCAATTGTAATGTTGTTTAGCAAAGTACAAAAAGACAGTGACGATCAAGCGATTGTATATGGCCCAGGCCTGCAATTTAAAGTGCCATTTTTTAGTCAAGTACGTCGCATAGATGCACGTATTCAAACATTAGATGGTACACCTGATCGTTTTGTTACCAGTGAGAAAAAAGACTTAATTGTTGATTCGTTCGTAAAATGGCGTGTTAACGACTTTAGTGCTTTTTACTTGCGTGCTCGTGGCGACAAGCAATATGCTGAAACGCTACTTAAGCAAAAAGTAAATAATGGTCTTCGTACAAACTTTGGTACACGTACAATTCGTGAAATTGTATCGGGTGAGCGTAGTGAGTTAATGGAAGAGGCGTTAGTACAAGCTTCTGAAAGCGCACGTGAACTTGGTATTGAAGTATTAGACGTACGTGTTAAGCAAATCAACTTGCCACAAGAAGTAAGTAGCTCTATTTATCAACGTATGCGCGCTGAGCGTACTGCGGTTGCTAAAGAGCATCGTTCTGAAGGTCAAGAAAAAGCTGAGACTATTCGTGCTGGTGTTGATCGCCGCGTAACAGTAATGCTTGCTGATGCAGAGCGTAATGCACGTTCTGTTCGAGGTCAAGGTGATGCTGATGCCGCAGGTATCTACGCTAATGCGTATAATAAAGACCCTGAGTTCTTCAGTTTTGTACGTTCGCTTGAAGCTTACAAAAAGACGTTTAAAAATAAGCAAGACGTTATGGTGCTTTCACCAGATAGCGACTTCTTCCAGTATATGAAAGGCGCAAAAGCTCAATAAATTTTACGCTAATTATTTAAAAACTAAAAAGCCCTGCATTTGCGGGGCTTTTTGTTGAATGTAATTTGATGCTTTAAATCACTGTTATTCATGTGGTTATATGATGATATTTGGATATAACAATTGTACGCAGAAAAAATAAGCTGAACAGGGGTGATCTTTACTTTAGTTTTCTGGTAAAATCTCGTCCTAATTTTCTCTAAGTGAATTTACGATGGGTAAAAACGTTGTTGTATTAGGCACCCAATGGGGTGACGAAGGAAAGGGTAAGGTAGTTGATCTCCTTACAGACAAAGCATCTTTAGTAGTTCGTTATCAAGGTGGCCACAATGCGGGTCATACTTTAGTTATCGAAGGTGAAAAGACGGTTCTACACCTTATTCCATCGGGTGTATTACGTGACAATGTTAAATGTGTGATTGGTAATGGTGTAGTTTTATCGCCAGAAGCGCTAATGAGAGAAATTGGCATGCTTGAAGAACGTGGCGTACCAGTACGCGAGCGTCTTCTTATAAGCGAAGCATGTCCGCTAATCTTGCCTTTCCATGTTGCATTAGATGTAGCCCGTGAAACTGCACGTGGCGATAAGCCAATTGGTACGACTGGTCGTGGTATCGGTCCTGCGTACGAAGATAAAGTTGCGCGCCGTGGTTTACGCGTAGGCGATTTATTTAATCCTGAATTATTTGCAGCTAAATTAAAAGAAGTTCTTGAGTACCATAACTTCACTTTAGTTAACTACTACAAAGTAGACGCTGTAGATTTCCAAAAAACGTTTGATGATGCAATGGCTGTTGCTGATATCTTAAAAGCAATGGTTGTCGATGTAACTGAGCTTTTAGATCAAACGCGTTTAGCAGGCGAAAATATTTTATTTGAAGGTGCACAAGGTACATTACTTGATATTGATCATGGTACTTACCCTTATGTAACATCTTCAAACACTACCGCTGGTGGCGTTGCTACTGGTGCTGGTTTTGGCCCTTTAAACCTTGATTACGTTTTAGGTATTATTAAAGCGTACACGACACGTGTTGGTTCAGGCCCTTTCCCTACAGAGCTTTACGATGGTCTTGATAAACAAGATCCAGTAGGTAAGCACTTAGGCGATAAAGGTCATGAATTTGGCGCAACAACAGGTCGACTTCGTCGTACTGGTTGGTTAGATGCAGTCGCTATGCGTCGTGCGGTTCAAATCAACAGTATCTCAGGTTTTTGTTTAACTAAGCTTGATGTTTTAGATGGCTTAGAAACACTTAAAATCTGTACTGGTTATAAGCTTGAAGATGGCACAGTTACTAACGTAACGCCATTAGCAGCTGAAGGTTACGATAAAGTAACGCCTGTATACGAAGAAATGCCAGGTTGGTCAGAGAACACTGTTGGTGTAACTACACTTGAAGGCTTACCAAAAGCTGCGATTGACTACATCAAGCGTATTGAAGAAATTACTGGTGTTCCAATTGATATTATTTCTACAGGTCCAGATCGCGTAGAAACTATGGTACTTCGCAACCCGTTTGTGTAATTACTATTAGCCAAAAGAAGCTGCCTAGTGCAGCTTTTTTTATGCCTAAAATTCACCTTGGAACGATCTTTGTATATTATTTAATAAGTTTATTTTTATAAGTGGTGAACATGCGTTTATTTTCTCGTAATTGCGTATTAACGTTTTCGTTAATCTCGCTGTCTTTATTGATAATACCCAATGGCTTAGCAGAAGAAACGTCCGCCGCAGTGCCTTTGTACACAGAGCCTGAGCTAATTGCGTTGATCAATAAAAATACACATTTAGCTCGCGTCAAGGCAGATGATTGCCAGCTAGTGCAAGATATAGAGGCACGAGCCAATAAAATGGCATTGCCATCTTATCAATTTCTATATGGTGATATGCTAGCTTATAACGTGTGCGTTGACCGAAATGTAGAGTTAGGTGTCTATTACATGCGAAAAGCTGCTGAACAAGGTTTAGCGGCAGCATTAGAGCAGTTAGGACGTTACTACGACACAGGGCGTTTGGTTCAACAAGATAAAGCAATGGCAGTTACTTATTTACGTGAAGCTTCATCGCAAGGCAATTTAAAAGCACAATTACGTTTGGTTAAGCTATTTAACGATGGTTTTGGTAGCCCACGTGATTTTGAAGACGCTTATCGGTGGTTATTTCACTCTATGGTGGCAGATAAAGCGACGCATAAAAAAATTGAAAGGGCACTTGCTGAGCTCGCACAAAAAATGCCTGGCAGTGTTGTGGCGCGCGCCAGACTTCCTATGTAGCAGCAAAAAAGTCACATAAAAAAACCTAACTTATAAAGTTAGGTTTTTTATATATAGATCTTAGAGCGTAAACTCTTAACTATCTTCTTTAGCCTTTATTTGCGGATCTTTTAAAATTGACATTTTAGGTGGCTGCAGTGCAACAACTCGTTCGCCTTCTTGCGGTGGCTTTTCCATGTTAATAGTAAAAGGTCTCAGCTTAATAGGTGTATCTTCGTCGCTATCTTTATCACCTTTAAGAATAAATAAAGGGATAGCTTCTGGGTTCATTTCTAAGTATTGCTCCCAGCTAAACTCATCAGAGATACGCGTTGCGCTCACTTTTCCACCTTTGGCAATAATACTACTCAAACGTGCATATGAACCTTCATCCCCAAACAGTATTTGTCTAGATAAAAATGTTGCGCTATCTTTATTTGCTTTTGCGTGCGACGTTGATGAGCGTAGCGAAAATACATTTTTTTCATTAAGTAAGTGAGAAAAGTATTGAACACCTAACGCGTTATGGTGGCGATTAGGTGATAACGCTAATACGCTTCGAATCGTTGTTAGTGGCAAATAGCGCTCAGCATGTTCTGATTGTGGATTACCGTAATAACAAGCTAGGCCATCCATACGAGCCATTCTGCAGTTCTCCCATGCTGGATCTGAAAGGTGAACCGGAATATTTTGCTCTTGTAAACCACGGCCAATTGCACGTGAGACATGGTTGGCACCAATAATTAGTATAGTATTTGGTGACGGTTGACGTACACCCAATAACTTAGCAACAGGAATAGCCGTTAAGCTCTGTAGTACAACGGTAATGATGATCACCGTAAATATGAGTGGCACCATTTTTTCAGCATCAGCAACGCCAGCTTCCATCATACTTAGTGCGAATACAGACCCCACAGCAGCGGCAACAATACCCCTAGGCGCAATCCAAGCAAGCACTAAGCGAGACTTCATTGGCAGCTCAGTGCCATAGGTAGAAATAGCAATACACAATGGGCGAGCAATAAAAAGCACTATCGCTAAAAATATAAATACATCACTGTCGAGCATCATTAAATCAGAAAGCTGCAACCGAGCTGCAAGTAGAATAAATAATGTTGAAATTAAAATCATCGATAAGTCTTCTTTAAACTCAAGGACGGAGTCAATTTCTAAATCATCTTGATTAGCAAGCCAAATGCCAAACACAGTCACTGCTAATAGGCCAGATTCATGACTTAAATAGTTTGATATCGAAAAGCTAACAAGCACTAGTGCTAAAATACCAAATTTATGCAGCTCAAATGGAAGCCATTCGCGTCGCATTAACAGTGTTGTTAGCCAACCAGCAGCAACACCAATACTTAAACCAACACCCAGTGTTTTAATTAGAGCGATAATAGTATGGCTAAGTACTTCTCCTTGGCCTACGAGCATAACTGCTTCAAATACTAATACCGCAAATAATGCGCCAATTGGGTCAATTACAATACCCTCCCAGCGAAGTATTCGGTCTATATCCTGTGTTGGTCGCATTGAATTTAGCAGTGGTGCTATAACGGTTGGACCTGTTACAACAAGTACAGCACCTAGCACTGCTGCTACGCGCCAATTAAGCTCAAGCAGCCAATAAGCACTTAGGCTTATAATAATACAAGTAACTAGCATGCCAATTGAGCAAAGGTTTCTTACCACTTTGCCAATGCCTTTTAGCTCCCTAAAATGCAGGGTGAGTGATCCCTCAAATAAAATGATTGCAACGCTTAGTGATACAACCGGAAAGAGTAAATCACCTAAAAGTGCATCAGGATCTAAAACACCACTAAATGGTCCAAGTAAAAGACCAGTGAGCAATAAAAAGAGGATAGCGGGTACTCTAAAAGCCCACGCGACCCATTGGGCAAGCACAGAGCAGAGTGCGATACCGGCTATGTAAATTGCTGACATAGATTAAGAATTCCTTATTTGAGACGATATATTTTAAAAGTATAACTTTTGTTAATTATTAATACAGGGGTATACACGGGAAATTAAAATATTACTAATCAATTTTAGCTGCTTATAAAAAATTAGTCGGTTTTAATTACAGTGATTAAGGGTGAATACCTTATAAATCCCTAGCAGGCCTATTTATCTAATTGATTTATATGTTAAATAACAGTTTAGATGGCAATGCATAATAGGCTTGTTTGAATTTTAGCCTTGATCTTAGTGCGTAATATAGCGTATTATACTTCGAGTTCGAATTATTAGTTATCTAATTAAGATTGCAGGATTAAATAATTGGGTGTTAATCTTATGCTCATATTCATTATGTATAATCCTGTTTTAAATGCTTAATTGGTACTCGAGCGTTAAAATATCATTTACTGAATTATTTGGTATGGTTTTGCTAAACAAGTTTGTTTATTCAATTAAATAAATAAAGGTTTGAGTTGAACTATTACCTTTCAATATTTAATCCCCATCGTGGCGATTAAATCTCGGTCCTTAAGTCTTCACCCTATCTGTTGGTGTATCAGACTCTAGAGGCTCTATGTATGTTGTTAATAAAAAAGCCACACACAGCTTTTTACAGCGATGCATAAACAACACTTTTTAAACTTTCTTACTAGTACAACTCATAAACTGAGCTGTATCTATTTTATTTCTGAGCTTAAATTTAAAACAATGTTTTAGATTTTGCCTACTTGTGTGTGTTTAAAAGCGTTGTGAATGATAAATAAATCCGAAGCTATGTTTTGTACCTAGCTACTTAGTTTTAGCTCACCAATAGTGGGCACATATAAAATGGAAAGTTGAGCATTTATGCAAAAGTTAAATTGGCGACGCATTGTACTTAAAGTAGGCAGCGCTTTAATCGCACCAGATCAAGATGGTTGCCGTTCACGTTATATATTAACCATCGCACAGTTTATCGTTCGTTGTCGTGCCCGTGGTATTGAAGTGATTTTAGTTTCTTCTGGCTCGGTAGCTGCTGGCTCACACTTATTCCCATCTGATAAGCCTCGCTCGGTTGTCATGAAAAAAGCAATGGCGGCGGCAGGTCAAACAGAAATGATAGCTATGTGGGATCGCTTCTTCGATTTTCCATCAGCGCAATTGTTATTAACGCATGGTGATTTACGAGACCATGAACGCTACCAAAGTATTCGAGAAACAGTATTTACTTTACTTGAGCACGGTATATTACCAATCATCAATGAAAACGACGCTGTAACGACAGACGATCTTAAAGTGGGTGACAATGATAATTTATCTGCAATGGTTGCTGCCGCTGCCGATGCCGACGCGCTACTAATCTTTTCGGACGTTGATGGGTTATACGATAAAAATCCTAACTTACACCAAGACGCCACTTTATTACCTGAAATAAAATCAATTGATGAATCTATTTATGCTATGGCAGGATGTGCTACAAGTGCTGTAGGCACAGGTGGTATGAAAACTAAAATAGAAGCGGCTGAAAAAGCAACATCACACGGCATAGCAACCTACATTATTAATGGGTTTAAAGAAGAAACTTTTACTCGGCTACTTGCGGGCGAAAACCCAGGCACTATCTTTTTGCCTTACGAAAAGCCGATGCAAGATTCGGTACATTGGATGACGCACACAGCAAACGAGCAAGGTGAAGTTGTTGTTGACGGGTCGTTCGATGAATCACTTGAAGGTGAAACCGGATGTATTCGCGGTGATGAGATAGTTGAAGTGCATGGTGAATTTGCTATCGGTGACACTATTTTAGTCCGTAGTGAAGACGGTACGCGTTTAGCGAAGGCGACCGCGAATTATAGTAGCTGTTTGTTAAACTTTATTGCAGACAACGAACAGAGTGAATTCAGCGAAAAAATGCAGGATTCAATTGGACCAGTTATATCTGAAAAACATATCGCACTATTGGAGAAATCATGAGTTTAATTACGGACATTTCACGTCAAGCAGCTAAAGCTGCACATGCACTCGCTTTACTCGATACCGAGACTAAAAACAAAGTATTAGTTGAAATGGCAGCGGCACTAAGAGAGCAAAAAGATTTTATAATTAAAGAAAACGAAAGCGATTTAAGCGCAGCACGCGACAATAACTTAGCAGCTTCAATGATTGACCGTTTAACGCTAAACGATGAGCGTATAGAGGCAATGGCAGAAGGTATTGAAGTTATTGTTAGCCTTGATGATCCTGTTGGGCAGTTACGCGATATTACTGAGCGTCCAAACGGTATCAAAATTCGTAAAATGCGTGTCCCTCTTGGTGTTGTATGTATGATTTATGAAGCCCGCCCAAATGTAACGGCCGATGCGGGTGCACTTTGTTTTAAATCAGGTAACGGCGTAATTTTACGTGGCGGTAAAGAAGCACTTAAAAGTTCGCAAGCTATCGCAAGTGTGATGCATAGCGTACTTGAAAAGCATAACTTACCAGTATCACTTATTTCAGTGATTCCAGATCCAGATCGCGCACTATTAATGGAATTAATGCAGCAACGTGAAAGCATTGATTTAATCATTCCACGTGGCGGCGAAGGCTTAATCAACTTTGTTACTGAAAATAGTACGATTCCTGTAATTCAGCACTACAAAGGTGTTTGTCATCTTTACGTAGATAAAGATGCAGACCTAGAAGTTGCGCTTAACTTACTACTTAATGGCAAAACGCAGCGTACTGGTGTTTGTAATGCACTAGAGGGCTTGGTTGTTCACCAAGATGTTGCAGATGAGTTTTTAAATCTGTGCGCAGTAGTATTGCGACAAGAAGGCGTGAAAGTAAATGCTGACAGCTTTGCGGCTAAATATTTTGATAACGCAACCGTGCTAGCGGACGATGAATTTGGTGAAGAGTATTTAGATTTAGAGATTGCCATCCGCGTGGTTCCTAATTTTACAGCCGCAGTTGAGCATATTGCACAATTTGGCTCAAACCATACAGAGGTTATTTGTACTAAAAATCAAACAGCGGCAGAGTTATTTCAACGCAGTGTAGATGCTTCTGTTGTTATGGTTAATGCCTCTTCACGTTTCTCTGATGGTTCACAGTTAGGTTTAGGTGCAGAGATTGGTATAGCGACATCTAAGCTTCACGCATATGGTCCTATGGGTCTTGAATCACTTACTACTGAAAAGTACTTAGTGAATGGTGAAGGCCAAGTCCGCGAATAAGCTAACTAGCCTGAATCCTGGATAATAAATCTATCTTAAGCAGCTATTTTCAGCGCTAACTACGTTGAATTTACTTACAATAGGCCCACTATTGTAAGTAAATTCGCCTTGTTTTCACTGAAAACCTCCGGCTAGAGAGAATAAATTTAAATATCACCATGATTCAATACGTTAGTAAATATCTTAACAAGGGTTCAGGTTAACTATATAAAACAATAAAGCCGAGCATAGCTCGGCTTTATTGTTTTAGCTTCGAAATGACTCGCAATACTGTTAGTTATTTATTTTTTTAAGCCATTCGCTTGCAGGTTCTGGCTTATGTAAATGATAACCCTGCAGGATAACTTGAGGATACTCTTGTAATAAATCAAAGTGAGATTGATTTTCCACCCCTTCAGCCACAACATCTAGTTGAAATAACTTTCCTAAACTGACTATCATATCAATAATTAATTTATCGTTATTATCCTTCGGTGCATCAAAAACAAATGATCTATCTATTTTTAATTCTTGGATCGGTAACTGTTTTAGATAAGTAAGACTAGAATAACCAGTGCCAAAATCATCTATAGATACACGCACACCTAGGTTTTTTAATAATTGCACCGCTTCGATTGCTGATTCAATATTATTTAACAGTGTGCCTTCAATGATTTCTATTGTTAATTGGTTCGGCTGTATCTTGTAGCTATCTAGTTGCGTTTTTAATAGCGATAAAAAACGCGGTTCATGGAAATGTCGACCACTAATATTTACAGATACACTTAGTGCTGCATGGCGGTTATCTAACTTTTTAATCAACGATAAAGCATTTTTAAGTACCCAACAATCTAGGTCATAAATGATGTCTGACTCTTCAGCAATAGGAATAAACTCCGCTGGGCTAATAAACCCTTTCTGAGGATGGATCCAACGCAATAATACCTCACCACCTTTTAGTATTTGCTGACTATTAAATTGTGATTGTACATAAAGGGTAAACTCATTTTGTGAAATAGCTTTACGTAGATCTTGTTCAATTTCAAATCGGCGTTTAGCTTGCTCACCAAACGAATTATCAAAAAAAGTAACGCGGTTTCCGCCTTTCTCTTTCGCTTTATAGCAGGCGGCTTCGCAGTTTCTTATGGTTTCAATTGCACTTTCCCATTTGTCTTCACGAGGAAAAATATACGTGCCGATGCTTATGGTAATACTGATTTTTTGGCCGTCAATTATAAAAGGCTCATTAATCGCACTTAATAATTTTTGGGCCTTATGCTCAGCTATTTCTTGAGTTCTTAGGCGACCAACACCTTTCTCAACACTGCTCAGCGCTGAAAACCCATCACTGCCTAAACGTGCTATAACATCTTTTTTACCAAGCTTATTGTGAATGCGCTTTGCAAGTTCTTTTAAAACTTTATCGCCTGCTAACAAGCCTAGTCCATCGTTGATGGAGCGAAAGCTGTCAATATCTATAATATAAATATAAGCATAGTTATTATTTAAAGAGCAATTTTGTAGTTGTTGCTCTAACTGCTTTAAAAAGCCATTTCTATTTGGTAACGCTGTTAGCTCATCATGCCATGTAAGATAGTCAATGCGTTCCTGTGTTATTTTTAAACTTGAAATATCGCTAAAAACAGCAATGAAATGAACTTTAGTGTCTTGTTCGCTCTTTACCATACTAAGCGTTAATAGTTCAGGGTATAGCTCACCATTTTTTCGTCTCGTAACAAGCTCCCCACTCCAATAACCGGCCTTATTAGCATGCTGCCATACATCACTAAAGCTAACGCCTAGTTGATTATTTTGCTTTAGCTCATGCAATTGCGTGTTGAGAGCTTCTGTTTCAGTAAACCCTGTAATGCGGCAAAAAGAAGGATTAACAGCGATAATGCTGCCTAGTGAATCGGTTATAACAACGCCATCTGCAGTGCCTGTAAGAGCTTGGTAAAATAACTTTTGCTTTGAAGATAGCAGCTTTAACTCTTCTTCTCGCTTGCTTAACTCAAGAGCAAGTGCTTCTATCTCAAGTAGTTTATCGTGTAAGTCAAAGTTTTTTTCGATGAGTCTATCAAGCATCCCTTGTGATGTTATATGGGTGCGAACCCTTGCTCTGACTAACGCAAGTTTGTAAGGCTTATGGATATAATCAATAGCGCCTAGCTCAAAACCATACTCTTCAGAGTCCTCGGTTGTAAGTGCTGAAACAAAAATAACAGGGATACCTTTAGTACTTTGTCTCGATTTTAGTGTTTTACATACTTCGTATCCATCCATGCCTGGCATCATAATATCAAGTAGGATCAAATCGGGGCGAGTAGATTCTACAAAAGCTAAAGCTTGTTCACCGCTGGTAGATACTCTGATGTCGTAATCGGTAAGTAGCCCCTCTACCAAAACATGAAGGTTATTGGGTTCATCATCAACAATAAGTACTAAAGGTTTGTGCTTACTGCTATCAGACTCAGTTGTTTTTTTTGCCAAGTACATCGAATGCACACTCAATCCTTTTGATGATAATTACTATATAATTTAGCTTAGTTCTTTGTTATTGGCTAGGACGCGTTGACCTTTCGTGATTGATT